>CAYNUI010000124.1:0-5214 GCA_964400185.1 uncultured Hyphomonas sp. | reverse complement strand
CCAAAAGGGCAGCTCTCTCCAGCGGTCGCTTATGCAGCGCTCAAAGCGGGTGTGGATGAGTTCTACCCGATCGGCGGCGCACAAGCCGTCGCGGCACTGGCATTCGGGGCCGGGCGGTTAAAGCCTGTGGATAAGATTGTCGGTCCGGGCAATGCCTTTGTGGCTGAAGCGAAGCGACAAGTGTTTGGACGGGTCGGTATTGATACGATTGCGGGGCCGTCTGAGATCCTTGTCATTGCAGATGAAACGGCGAATCCGGATTGGATCGCTGCGGACCTTCTGAGCCAATCCGAGCACGATACAAGCTCGCAATCGATCCTGATCACAACGGATGAAGCTGTGGCTCAATCTGTGGATAAGGCTGTGGAAGCGCAGTTGAATTCGCTCTCAACCGAAGCCCGCGCCCGTCAAGCATGGGACTCGCATGGCGCGTTCGTCGTCACAGAAACGCTCGATCAAGCAGCGACTGTTGCCAATCAAATCGCTGCCGAGCACTTAGAGCTCGCGATTGCCGATCCAGAAGCGCTGCTTCCGCAAATCAAACATGCCGGTGCGGTGTTTTTGGGCCACCACACGCCTGAGGCGCTCGGCGACTATGTCACGGGTTCCAATCACGTTTTGCCGACCAGCCGCGCCGCGCGTTTCAGCTCCGGTTTAGGTTTGTATGACTTTCTAAAAAGAATGAGTGTACAAAAAGCCGGTCCAAAGGGATTCGCCGCTCTGGCGCCCGCAGCGCTCCGTCTCGCAGAGGCCGAAGGGTTGCCAGCGCACGCGCGGTCCGTCTCCATCCGGACGAACGAAACTTAGACGGCGAAAGCGACAATGGCCGAACACCGACTGGTCAGTGTGGATATTGATGAGGATACGCTCGCGGCGTCTGGTCCAGATGCTGAGCATGAGCGCCGCGTCGCGATTTTTGATCTGCTCGAGGAAAACAGTTTCGAAGTCGAAGGCAAAGATGTCGGCCCGTATGCGCTGAAGCTTTCTATGCAAGAGCGAAAATTGGTGTTTGAAATCAACACAGAAGCCGGGGAACCGGTGCACGTGTTTTTACTTTCGATGACACCGTTCCGGGGCGTCATTCGCGACTATTTCATGATCTGCGAAAGCTATTATGACGCCATTCGAAGTTCGACGCCGCATCAAATCGAAGCCATCGATATGGCTCGTCGCGGCATCCACAATGAAGGCTCTGACCTGGTTGAGGAACGTCTGGAAGGCAAAGTCAAAGTCGACTTTGACACATCACGCCGTCTCTTCACTCTGATTTGCGCCCTGCATCAGGGACAAGTGCGCGGGCAGGTTCGTTAGCCGTTCATAACGGCAAAAGCCTGCTCTAGGTCGGCGATTAGATCATCGGCGTCTTCTAAACCGGCATGAACCCGGATGAGCGGTCCGGAACGGTCATGAATTCGATCGCCGTCGGTTCGGTTTAGTTGACTGTCGCAGGGAATGAGCAGGCTTTCAAAGCCGCCCCAAGAGAAGCCCATGCCGAAGAGCTTCATCGCCTCTAAAAAGCGGTCCAACGCCTCATCGGTCGTTGGCTTCATAACATAGCCGAAGAGGCCGCACGCGCCGGTAAAGTCGCGTTTCCAGAGGTGATGCTCTGGATGGCTCTCAAGCCCCGGGTGAAGCACATGATCGACCTCCGGGCGATGTTCGAGCCAGCGCGCGAGTTTATAACCCGTCGCTTCGTGTTGCTTCAGCCGCGTATGGAGGCTGCGCAGGCCTCTCACCGCGAGATAGGCGTCATCTGGCGCGAGTGAGATGCCCCAATCCTCGCTACACATCGCAATACGATTGGCCAGGCGCTCTGAATTGGTGAGAACCGCACCGCCCATCGCATCTGCATGACCGACAGGGTATTTGGTGAGCGCTTGGATGACCACGTCGACCCCCAAATCGAGCGGTTTATGGAACACTCCGACGCCCCAAGTATTGTCAAACACGGTGATCAGCTTGCGGGCCTTAGCGACCTCAACCATGGCGGGCGTATCCATCACATCAAAGGTCAGAGACCCTGGTGATTCTAGGACGATCGCTTTTGTGTTTGGCTGAATAAGATCTTCGATTTGTGCGCCAATGGTAGGGTTAAACCGCGTTACTGAAACGCCCATCGCCTTCAGGCGTCGCTCGCAATAGCGCCGCGACGGTCCGTAGAGCGAGTCAGACGCCAGCACGTGATCTCCCGATCGCACAACGCTTCCCAATGCAAGCGCGATCGCTTGCAGACCGTTTGCCGTGAGGCGGCAGTGCTGCGCGTTTTCAAGGACGCACAGCGCCGCTTCGAGTTCGCGTTGAACGGTAAGGCCCATACGGCCATAGACCTTGCCGTCACCATACAAAATCTCGCGGGTCGGAATAAGAACCGTTGATCCACGTTCGACAGGTGGATTGACCGTATTGATCGGTCCGCGCCCAGAACGGGTATGGATGATCTTGGTCTCGTCCTTCATGTCACGGTCTCGATTGGATTTTCAGCGTTCGCCGCCCATTCGCTCCAAGAGCCATCATACAGCGCGGCGTCCCAATTGCCGATCCGTGCCAGCGCCAATGATATGACTGCGGCGGAAACGCCGGACCCGCAGCTGGTGACCACTGGACCTGTCTCGAACGGCGCAAGCACGTCGCCCAAGTCCTCAGACGATTTCATCGTGCCGGTTTCAGTTAGGAGTGCGGTCGCAGGAACGCAGATGCTTCCCGGCATGTGGCCAGACGGTAAACCGGCACGGGGCTCAGGAGCGGTGCCATTGAAACGCCCTTCGGCGCGCGCATCTAAGATTTTGGTATCCGCCGCAGTCACGTGTGCCCGCATTTGCGACTGATTTCTGACCAGGTCGGGCTTGGGCTGAGGCGTGAAAGTAACGGGATGTGCGCCTTGGATTCCGGTCTCAATCGCGCCGCCAGCGGCTTGCCAAGCTGCGAGCCCTCCGTCCAGGACCTTGATGTGGTCATGCCCCATGGCGCGGAACATCCACCAAACCCGTGCAGAAGCGAAAAAGCCATTACTGTCATAGACGATGATCAGATTATCGTTGCTGAGGCCCAACCCACCGACTTGCCGGGCGAACTGGCTTGGTTCAGGCAACATATGGCTCAAGCCAGACCCCGTGTCCGCAATCGCATCAATGTCAAAATAGACAGCGCCTGGAATATGAGCTTCTTGATAGCATTCAGGCCCAGGTTTTCGATCCTTCAAAAAGCCGGGCACCCATGTCGCGTCGACGATCTTGACGTGCGAGGCTTCGAAGTTTTCCTTCAGCCAGCCTGCCGAAACGAGAGGGTCTTTGGCGTCCATACGCTATGACTCCATCCATGGCGGAACGGGCAAGTCTTTAGAGCGCAAGAATTCAGGATTGAAGATCTTGTCTTGGTACCGGTTCCCGTAATCGCAGAGGATGGTCACGATCGTGTGGCCGGGGCCCATATCTTTCGCCATGCGGACAGCGCCAGCCATATTGATCCCAGCAGATCCGCCAAGGCAAAGCCCTTCGGTTTGGATCATATCGTAGATGATGTTCAGCGCCTCGCTATCGTGCACCCGGTAAGCGTAATCGACTTCGAGGCCTTCGAGATTGGCGGTGACCCGCCCCTGACCGATGCCTTCCGTCATAGACGTGCCCTCGGATTTCAGCTCGCCATTCTTGTAGTACTCATAGAGCGCCGCGCCGCCGGGATCCGCGATCCCGATTTTGACTTTGCCACCCGATTTCTCTCGCAGAGACATTGCCGTTCCAGCAAGCGTCCCTCCAGAACCGACCGCGCAAATAAAGCCATCCACCTTGCCGCCGGTTTGATCCCAGATCTCAGGGCCCATCGTCTCGTAATGAGCTTTGCGGTTGGCCTGGTTATCGAACTGGTTGGCCCAAATTGCACCGTTCGGATTGCTCTCGTTCAGCTCTTCGGCCAAGCGTCCTGAATAGCGCGCATAGTGGTTTGGATTGGAATACGGAACCGCGTCCACTTCGACCAGTTTTGCACCGAGATTGCGCACTGCATCCTTTTTCTCTTTCGATTGGGTGCGCGGCATGACAATGACCACTTCATAGCCCAGCGCCGCGCCGACCATAGCGAGACCAATTCCGGTATTGCCGGCTGTGCCTTCGACGATTGTTCCACCTGGGCGCAATTGACCGGCGGCCTCTGCATCCCTCACCATGCCAAGCGCAGGACGGTCTTTCACAGACTGGCCGGGATTGAGAAACTCACACTTTCCGAGGATCTCGCATCCCGTCTCTTCGGAGAGTTTGTGGAGCCGCAAAAGAGGGGTGTTCCCAATTAGGTCGAGAACCGAATTCGTGATGGTCATATTTGGCCTTTTTTGTTCCGCGCCACGCTAGGCTGCGCGGCGCTGTATATCAACATCTGACGAGTGATCCAGTTGGGGACAGTTTGCGTACATAGCTATAGAACAGTTTTGTGAGTTTTACTGAATGAATTCTGACGCTTATCACGCATTCATGCTCGACCATGCTGGCGGAGCCTTATCTACGGATATGGCGCTGGCAGCGGAACTGCACATTTTGCTGTCTGAAACAGGACACGACACAGCCGATATTTGGCAGGCGGCGCGCTGCGCCTTGGGCCCAAAAACAACAAAAAACGGCGAGTGCGAGCACGAATACCTCCCAGAAGCTTTGGAACTCGCGCGGAGCGATTTCCAAACCACACCTTGGAAAAAAGGCCTTTCAGGGGTTCACTATGCCAAACGCGGCAAAGGGAAGGGCAAGCTTATGCGGCTCGATCCTGGTCAGGCCGCCCCTGAGCATAGTCATAGCGCGCTTGAAGCCACGATTGTCCTGAAGGGGCAGTTCGAAGATGGCCATGGCATATATTCCCGAGGGGATCTCGTGCTTGGACGGCCCGGCATACGGCACCGTCCCGCAGCGCACGGTGATGAGATGTGCATCTGCTATGTGGCGCAAGAAGCGCTACCATTCTGGAGGTTCAGCTAATGAAACGAACCGCTTTGCTGGGCGCAGCTGCGCTTTTGATTGCGCCTTTTGTCAGCGCCACCGAAACTGCGACGAATGTTTCTCTCCCCACACCTTGGGTGGCGAGCGACGGGGCCGTAATTGACTTTGATGTCTTGCGCAAAGGCAAACCGTTTGGGCGCCACGTGCTGACTTTTGAACGTGATGAAGATGGCAGTTTGCAAGTCACCACAGATGTCGACTTGCAAGTAAAGTTCGGGCCTATCACGGCCTTCAAATA
>CAYNUI010000123.1:5649-8342 GCA_964400185.1 uncultured Hyphomonas sp. | reverse complement strand
AGGGTCCCGCCGGTTTGGGTCGGCAACAGCCCGAGTGACCAATCGTGTTCGGTCCCTGAATGCGTCGAGAAGAGTGATCTCAAGGCGTTGTCACGATTGAGGTCACTGATTGCTTCGGCGCGCACCGCCCAGCGCCCTCGCCCCGCCACGACGCGCAGTGTCTGAGCGCTGATCAGGTCTTGGCGATCAAAGTCATAGACAGATCGGAAATTAAGATTGGCCAACAAACCCGGCGCGACCGTTGGTGATGGCAAACGCTTTGCGCGCGGATCAATGCGCGTCGTGAAGGCCGGATTGATAAAGAGATCCACGCGAAGTCGCGCCTCATCAAAGATCGCGGCAACCACCTCCGCGTGAACATATCCGCAAGACCCCATTCTATTCGCCACGCCACACGCCAGATCCGTATGCGCGGCCAAAGGGCCTCTCAAAGCATCTGCGACGGTTTTTTGATTGGTGAGGTTGGGCAGCAGGCGCGAGAGAGCTGTCGGATCATCAAAGACGATGGTGTCTTGATCGAACCGGGCGGAGGCTTCGGCCACCAATCGGTCGTCGAGATAGACATCGACGATGGTGCGTTCGGTGGCGTCAACACTGTCAAAACCTGGCGGCGGCGAAACACGAAGCGTCTGAGCACTAGCGTAAATGCCGCATTCAAGAACAGCCAACACGATTGATACACTGGTGAACCGTTGGAGCCTCCTCAACAACAGACAATCAGTCGGGCATAACGATAATCGTGACCGTGGCCGTGGCGGAGAACGTGTCCGTGATCGCGGAGTTGCCGACATCCTTGAAAGTCATCAGCAGCCGATCACCTCCATTGCATCCCAAAACATTGTCCGGTTGAAATCCGGTCTCAGAGGCTTCCACAGTCGTGTTTGTGACAGATAGATCTATTCGTTTCGAGCCAGCCAGGCTTTGAGTGAGGCTCAAACTGTAAGGATAATTTTGAGATCCGTTTGTAAGCGCGGTGGCTTCAACCTCAACGCCATACGTACCGGGATCATTCATATAGACGCATGCCGTTATCGTCTGATCCGCTTCAAGACTGTCTCCAATATTCTTGTCGAAGTTTACGTCATCCAGTCCCGTTATCTGGATCTGCGTCGGTTTGGGCGTCAGGCTGACCGAGACCCCAATTTCGCCCGTCGAACTTGTTCCGAGGGTTCCGTCTGTGGCTGCGAAGCCGACCCGCGGACCGAACAAGAGAATGACCCCCAACAGAAAGATGATTTTGCTCATCGTCATTTTCCTTTCCCGCACCCGTCAAAAACTGAGCAACTGATCGCCACTGGGATCAGAAAGTGTGAAGGTCACGGGCGCATCTTTTGGCAGCCGCGTCTGCCAGGTCATGCCGGGCCAAAGACGTTTTCCAGGCACGCGCGTGCACGATTGAGGCGGACCGCATTGTTCACCGGAATGGAGCAGACCATTGGTCGTTCCATTATTTCTAACCGTCACGGTCTCACCGACCCGTTCGCCAACGAGGTCTACAATGGGCTCTGCGGGACGGGCGAAGACCAGCGCCTTGTATCCCACCATCGTCAGCGCCACGGGGACGTCTGACTCGACTTCACCGATCACCGGTGAGACTTCGACCCGCCAGGCAAGATCAGTCTCGCGCGGATCTTCCAAGAGGATCACCCTGATCCGTTTCTGTTCGCCCGGTTGCAAGACCACGCGCCGCGGCGCGACCAGCAAGCCGACCTCCTCAGGAACGGGGCTGCTTTCATAGATTTCGGGGAAAGACCCCAGGTCCAATATGCGGTGTGCTTGGACTTCCAGGTACTGCGTGCGTTCGCCGGTATTCTCCAACAGAAAGTCTTTTCGTTTTTGCGTGTCCGCATCAAACGCGATGACGATGGGGCTCATACTCAAATCAGCAGACGCGGGCGCAACAAGCGTCATCGCCCAAAAGAGTACAAGCAGAATTCGCGACATGGTCTTCTCGTCTTCAAACGAAAAGTATAAGTATAGGAATTATTTCCTCAACGCATTGGAAGTTGAATCGTCTTGGGGGGGACCATTTTTATTTACGCAGGCAGCTTTTTACGCCGCGCCCATCTCGCGTGGGCAGGTTTGCGAAGGCGATCTGCAAGGCCTAGGGTCTTGATCATGAGCAAATCCACCGGATCAGCCGATCACGCCTTCACCGTCAGCCCGATGAATATCGTGTTTCAGGAACAAGCTGCGTTCAAAGACACCTATGGTGGCAGCGAAGGCTGGGTGGCCCTCGATGGCGGATACTACGAACCGGACGCGCCATCCGACACAGTCCTGATCAGCATGCACCCGATTGGCGGCACTGGACGCTTACCCGTGATGAGCCATTTTGCGCGTCATGGTATCCATGTCATCGGCGCCGACAGTCGCTATCGCGGTAATGACTCTGCTTTGATCATGGAGAAAGTCGTCATCGATCTTGGCGCCGTGGTGAAATATGCCAAGGACAAACTCGGCTATAAGAAAGTCGTCTTGCTCGGGTGGAGCGGTGGTGGGTCGCTTTCCTCTTATTATCAAGCGCAAGCCGAGGCCCCATCTGTTACGAGCGCCCCAGGGGGTGGCGGGCCAGACCTGACGAAAGCCAACCTCACCCCGGCGGATGCGATAGTCTTTATGGCGGCGCACGTGTCCCGCCACGGAACGATGACAGAATGGCTGGATGCCTCGATTCAGGATGAGCAAGACCC
>CAYNUI010000123.1:0-5549 GCA_964400185.1 uncultured Hyphomonas sp. | reverse complement strand
TCCATAGATCCAAATGATCGGGCGCCAGGCCATTGCTATTTGGGGGACCCTGAAATCGTCAATATGAGCCCGGTTGGCCTTGCACGTTTCTCAACGCTTCGCAGTTGGCTGTCGCAGTGGAGCTATGATGATGCCCAAGCAGATGGCCCAAAATGCGCTGCCGCGATCACCAAACCCGCTTTGGTGATCAGCAATTCTGCCGACGATGCCTGCACGCCGAGCCACGCGCAGCGCTTGTTTGACGGCATCCAGCACGAAGACAAGGCGTTCTATGAGGTCAAAGGCGCAACGCACTATTATATGCGCCAACCGCTCTTGGCGGCGGAAGCGGTGTCGGTGGTTCGAGACTGGCTACGAACCAAAGGATTCGATGTATGAGCCGGGTCAATTGCGCGGATCAGAGCTCACCTAATGCGATATGAACCTGCGAGGTCTGTGCCACCAGTTCGGCCACTGGCGTTGGCGTGGACTCAGCCAATGGGCCCGTCTCTGGCCACATGGCGAGCAAGGTCTCTAGCTCCCGGATGAGACGCGTCGTGTCCTGCCCTTCGATCCGATTGGCGACATCTATTGCCACGACGGTAAAGCCAAATGCATCTTGATACTCGCCCGGGTCGGTGATGACGCCATCGGTTACGCCGATGCGGTATTCTTCAAACACGGTGTCCATCAAATAAGCGATGATCTCGACCGGGTCCCCTCCTGCATTTTGCTGCATCAGAGCCATATTGGCTTCAGCGGCCGCGAGTTGAGGTTCGATCTCTTCTGCCGGGCGCCCCTCTTCGAGCGCTGTCGAGACTTGCAGGAAAATGTCTTGTTCGAAGCCGAGCGCGTCAATGCCTGCGCGTTCGGCTTCATGCGTTTCAGACACGGGGTGCAGCAAGTGTTTCGCCGCTTGGTCCGGCGCGCCCGCTCGGAACAGAGCCAGCCCCGCTTCGACATGGCCCGACATGAAAGCGACGCGTTTCTCTACGGGTAAAGTCTCCATGCTGTGCCCGGCCTCGCCGCTCTCGCCCTCACCTTCGCCGCTTTCGCCCACCTCGGTCGTGCTGATCGCCGGAGGGGTCTCAGCCACCAATTCAGTTTCGTCTGTAGACGACTGATCACAGCCCGCCACAACCCCCGTCGCAAGTGCTGTTCCCAGACCGAGTTTTGCCCACGTTTTCATTCGAACTTTCATTCGCTCGCGTCCTTCAAATTTGACCTCGCTTGAGGTACCGGTATGCGCATAATGCGAAACGCTCGCAAGAAGGACATGATGCCGCTTATTGTCGAAACCGTCTTGGATCCTGATCACCTGGCTTTGGTGCGCGGGTTTCTATCAGGGCTCGATTGGCAGGATGGGGCGCAGACCGCAGGGCGCGTTGCGCGCGAAGTCAAACGAAACGAACAAGCCGATCTATCGTCCTCCATTGGCCAAAAACTTTCAGAGACGCTCACGCGAGCAGTCTTGGATCATCCGATCGTCCAAGCCGCGGCGCAGCCGAAACAGCTGGTCAAACTCTTGGTCAGCAAAACGACGGAAGGTGGCGGCTATGGCTGGCATGTCGACAATGCCTTTATGGGGACCGATGGCGACCAGGTTCGCACCGACCTCTCCTTCACCCTTTTCCTCTCGGACCCCAGCGCCTATGAAGGCGGTGAATTAGAGATTGAGCATGCCGGTCAAACGCAAGCGATTAAGGCGGACGCTGGAACGCTTGTGCTTTATTCGTCAAGCTCACTCCATCAAGTTGCGCCGGTCACGTCCGGCGAACGGCTGGTCTGTGCAGGTTGGATTGAGAGCCTCGTCCCACGCGCCGATGATCGAGAGATCTTGTTCGATTTGATCAATCTCAAAGCCGAGCTTGAGCGGAGCCATGATCTGCAATCGACCGAAATGCTGATCCTCGGCAAAGCCATCGCCAATCTGCGGCGGCGCTTTAACTGAGGCCGAACTTATGCGCGCAAGGACGGCGTCGGCATCCCGGCCAAGCCACCTTTGCGGACCTGTTCGAACACATGGTCAGGATGCACGAATTCGCGCGCAAACCAAGGATGATCAATCTCGTTGAACGCGGACAAGACCCACTCGATGGCTGCCATGCCTGCCGGATTGCGACGGACCCGCTCGGTATAGGTGAGCCAGAAATCGATCGGCGCCAGCGCCGGCATTTGCAGCGGCACGAGCCCCGGCTCTGACTCGGCCACATAGCTTGGCAGGATCGCAATCCCACCGCCATTCAGCGCAAGTGTAATCAGAGCCGTGCCGGAATTGGTGATCACCGAATAGTCGATGAAGTCTTTGAGCTCTTTGATGTTCTTCGACCATCGCTCGACTTGGTGCACATAGCCGGTGTGCATGAGCAGCTTATGCTTGTGAAAGTCAAACAGATTGGCTGGTTGGCCATGCCGCGCGATATATTGCGGCGACGCGAAGCACATATAGTGCAAGGTGCCGAGCCGGGTCGAAATGATTTCTGGGTCGTTCGGTTGTTCGAACGTGATGGCGAGATCCGCCATTCTGTGCGCGACCTCATCCGTCGCCGTGCCGATCTCCAAATCGATTTGGACTTTCGGGATCCGACGGTGAAAGGCTGGCATCAGACGCGCCAACCAATGCGGACCGAGACCATCTCCTGCGATAATCTTTACGGCACCAGCGATCACACTGTCCGCAATCGCAACTTGATCGCCAACGGTCTCAACCAGACCCTGCATTTCGGTTGCGAGATCAAAAAGCCGCTTTCCAGCTGCGGTTAACGTTACCCCGCGTTTAGAGCGTTCAAACAGTTTGGTACCAAGTTCGCGCTCAAGATCATTAATCCGGCGACTAATCGTAGGAGTGGATTCACCAAGGGAACGGGCGGCCGCAGACATGCTTTGAACGTCCGCCACGAGGCGAAACACACGCAATCTGTCCCAGTTAAACCGTTCTGATAACATCACTCCCCTCGATTATTTTTATTTGTTTCCTCTTATCTCGCGCAAGACAAAACGATAATCCAGGCTTTATCTGCATTTTCGACAAATCTAATAAGATCTGCACGTTTCCATTAAGCCTCTGCATACTGTTCTATGACAAAAGCCCGAAATACTAAAAGTGGACGGGGAAATGAGCAAACGGGTAAGCGAATCCGAACGCATGGATCGCATCTTAGGATTAATGCGCCTTCTTCAAAGTCATCTTGAAGAAGCAAACTTCGAAGTGACGGAGTTTGAGGAAGTTGAAATCTTCCTAGACCTGGCCATTGCCGCTGGAGAGCAAACGCGCAAACCCGATTACGAGTCTGTCGTCGACCGGTATTTTCAATAAAAGCGCGAGACGCCGCTAAAGCTTAGCGGCCCTTTTTGCCAAGCCCAATTTGCTTCGCAAAGGCAGACCGACGCCGCGCATATTCTGGCGCAACCATTGGATAATCCGCAGGAAGTCCCCAGCGCGCGCGATACTCATCTGGTGAGAGATCGTAGCGGGTCCGCAAGTATCGCTTCAGCATTTTCAGCTTCGCGCCGTCTTCTAGACAGACGATATAGTGGTCAGAAACGGATTTATTTATCGGGACAGCAGGATCAGGGCGCGGCGCATCAAAGCTTTCATTGGCGAGCTCGCCGAGCTTCGAATGAACGGTCTTAAGCAGTCCCGGAAGGTCAGAGACGCTGATGGCGTTATTGCTAACATACGCAGTAACAATATCGGTTGCTTGAGCCAACAAATCGTAATTCGAGACTCTTTGATCCACAGTGCTTGTCATAGAATCTGAATACAAGCACAGAACCACCGAAGTCCATATTAGGACTTGATATAATTACATATTTTTCAGATTTGTATTGTCATTTACTGACGTGTTTCATATTTTTTATAACACTTTGTTTAGCATAAACACGACAATACTGAGGGATATAAGCGAATAGATTTCGGGCGCAAGAGATGGCGTTTACCAGCCGCCACCACCGCCGCCACCGCCACCGCCGCCAGAGAAGCCGCCGCCGCCACCACCAGAGGAGCTAGAGCTTTGCGGCATGGCCGATGCCACGCCGGAACTCATGCCGGACACCATCGTACGGGTCATGCCTCCGGTTGAGCCAAAGGTTCGCGCATTCATATTGGTCCAGCTCGGATTATAGTCTTGCGCAGCCTCCGGAATGAGACGCTCGAAATGATCGCTCCAAGGTTTCTCCACCCCAAGCGCCACAGCATAGGGCAAGAATTTCTCGTACCGCTCCACGGTCATCGGTGGCGGCGCATCGCTGCCAACTTCGACCGAATTGAGCTGAAGCTTCTCGGCTTTCTCCATATAGAGGCGAAATCCGGCCAAATGGTTGTGCACGTCTTGTCCCTTCGGGGTCGGCGCCGGCATTAGGTACATAAACAAGCAATTGAGTGCGATCAGCGCGACCACGGCCCCGGTATGCCAGGTCGACCAGTATGAGGCCTGGTTCACAGCAAAAATAAACGCACCGAGGCTCAGTACCCCTCCGATCACGACATAGCCGAGATTCCACTTGAAATAAGAGCTGCCATATTTGGCGGAAATGCCTTTGCGAAAACTCGTATAGGCCTTGGTGAACCCAGCATCATACTTTTTGCCAAGCTCGATCCGGCTACGCCCGGAGAAAAGCTGATCATAGAGTTTGGCTGTTTCATCGGGCACCAGGTTCGACCCGTAGACATCCAGCGGTTCAAGGACCGTCTTTTTCTTGTCCTTCTTATCGACATCGATCCGCATCAAGCCTTTTCCGGCGAGATACATGAGGCTGGCAATCAGAGCGTCATGGCTGCGGAAGCTACGATAATAGATGTGGTGCGCGGCGGCGGGTGAATACCCCTCAGGCGGCTCATATTGCGGGAAGACTGGGCCTTTCAACGGATCGCGCCCAACCCGATCAAAGCTGCGCATATAGAACCCGAACAACGCCACTAAAGAGCCGATCAGCGCCGCAAGCGCTCCATTGCGCGCCCACCAGAGCCAGC
Organism: uncultured Hyphomonas sp.; assembly: GCA_964400185.1. GTDB lineage: Bacteria > Pseudomonadota > Alphaproteobacteria > Caulobacterales > Hyphomonadaceae > Henriciella. The sequence goes on along the minus strand of CAYNUI010000123.1, from coordinate 598 downwards.
CTTGATCTGAAAGCGAGGGCGGATCAATGACGCCTTTCTCAACAGAGAGAGACACGGTCATCCCCTCTCTCGGTCCGAACGGTACACTCGCCGTCACTCGGTGGGCGTCCCCAGAAGAGTCATACGTGAAGTCGCGACCGCTTGCCCCCAGCGCGCCGGTGTAAGCGTTCACCGACGTAACGCCTGCACCGCCCGGAAACCGGACCCTGACGTCAGCGCGGTCGATAGGAAAGCTCCAATAGTTCCCGGTCACATTCCAATAGAGCTCATCTTCGAGCTCGCCATATCGAATGCCATTTTTCACATGATATCTGATTTGGTATTCATGATCACGGTGCTCGAGAAAGACATCCGCATCGCCGATCCGGATTTGCACCGCATTGCCGATCCGCTCACGCGTATAGGGTTCGCGCTCGCCATCTTTAAGCACGCTCAGCACCGTGTAGCGATAAGGCAGCCGCCCCGGGCCTTCTTCATCCAAATAGTAAGCGGGTAGATCGCGGAAGATCCCGCGTCGGATCTCTCGGCCTTCAACGCTGACAAGGAGGGTTTCGGTGATCATCAGATCACCATCTTGTTCGACCTCGATCTCAACTTG
>CAYNUI010000122.1:0-8352 GCA_964400185.1 uncultured Hyphomonas sp. | reverse complement strand
GCTCCAAGCTTCGACTTTGGTTGGTTGTGGCAGGGTTGATCGTGTTGGTCGGCGTATTCCTAATTGGGCGCAACTCAGACTTCTTAGACATTGAAGCCTTGCAACGCGCAATCGCTACGTTCGCGGAAGGTCCTTGGGGCGTGCCGGCCCTCATTCTAACTTTTTGCCTATGCGTTTTTATCGGTGTGCCGCAATTTCTTTTGATCGGGATTGCAGTGTACGCGTTTGGCCCGGTCTGGGGTGCCGTTTGGTCTTGGGTGGCGACGTTGTGTTCGGGAACCATCACGTTCTGGGTTGGGCGCTTGTTTGGGAACACATCGCTGCACCGCATGGGAGAAGGGCGCCTAAAGCTGCTTGCGGATTTCGTCGCAAGGAATGCATTTGCCGCGAGCGCGATCGTGCGCAATGTCCCGGCGGGTCCGGCGCTGATGGTCAATATGGTGTTCGGGGCCGTGCGTGCGAAATACTGGCACTATATCGCCGGAATGGGCCTCGGGATTGTGCCGAAGATTGCTCTGATCGCGTTTGGACTGCAAGCGATCCAGGCCGCGCTTGAGGGCAACGTCCTGTTGGCGGTCGTCACTGGATTGATCGCCTTCGCGGTGTTTCTGGGTGGATTTCTCTATGTTCGTCATCGCCGCCGGATCGGCGATAATATTGCGCTTAACTCCGATTAGCCTGTTGACACTGCCCCTAGCACGCCGCATTGCATTGCCGATGCGCAATATTTTGCCCCTTCTGAGCCTACACCTCCTTATCGGCCCCTGGCCGGAAGTGACGGTGCACTAGCGCTATCGTCCACGGCCAGGGGATCGAACTTTAAAATAGTTTCAAACATCAACTGGCCAGACCGATGACCGATACAACAGATATTGTAATTTTTGACACCACGATGCGCGATGGCGAGCAATCGCCTGGCGCGTCTATGACCCACAATGAAAAGCTGGCGCTTGGCGAACTCCTTGAGACAATGGGCGTTCACGTGATTGAAGCGGGCTTCCCCGCCGCCTCCGTCGGCGATTTTGAGGCCGTGAGCGAGATTGCTCGGCGGTCTAAATCCGCTATAATTTGCGGGCTCGCGCGCTCGACGCCGAGCGACATTGACCGCTGCGCCGAAGCCGTACGCCACGCGGCTCGCCCGCGTATCCACACCTTCATCTCCACCAGCCCGGTGCACATGAAGCACAAGCTCAAAATGGGTGCGAACGCGGTGCTTGAGGCCGTCGGGCGCTCTGTCGCGCAGGCGCGCAACTTGGTGCCTGACGTTGAATGGAGCCCTGAGGACGCAACCCGCACCGAGTTCGACTTTCTGTGCAAGTGCATCGATGCGGCGATCACCAGCGGTGCCACGACTATCAATATTCCAGACACAGTCGGATACTCGCATCCGGAGGAATATGGCAATCTGATCCGCCGCCTGCGCGAGGAAATCCCAGATAGCGACAAAGTCATTTGGTCGACCCACTGTCACAATGATCTTGGCCTTGCCGTGGCCAACTCTATTGCCGGCGTTCAAAATGGCGCGCGCCAGGTCGAGTGCACGATCAATGGCCTTGGTGAGCGAGCCGGCAACGCTGCGCTGGAAGAAGTTGTCATGGCCTTCAATACCCGCCGGGATGATCTGCCATTCACGACGGGCCTCGACACCACCAAGCTGGCGGCGGCGAGTAAGATGGTCAGCCGGATCACGGGCTTCCCGGTCCAGTACAATAAGGCGATCGTCGGTAAGAATGCCTTCGCGCATGAGAGCGGCATCCACCAGGATGGTATGCTCAAGAATGCCGAAACCTATGAGATCATGAAGCCGGAAGATGTCGGTGTGTCAAAGACCAGCCTGGTCATGGGCAAGCATTCGGGCCGTCATGCGTTCCGCGATAAGCTTGAGAGCCTTGGCTATGAGCTGGACAAAGACAGCCTGAACGAGGCTTTCAAACGCTTTAAGGACCTCGCCGACAAGAAGAAACACGTCTTCGATGACGATTTGATTGCTCTGGTCGATGACCAGCTTTCAGAGATTGGCGAGCGGATCTCGTTTGAGAGCTTGCGCGTGGTGGCTGGTTCTGAAGGCCCACAAACTGCTGATCTTTGCGTGCTCGTCGACGGTGAGAGCCATTGCGTCACCACAGAAGGCAACGGTCCGGTCGATGCGGTATTCAACGCCATTCGCAAGATCGTTCCGCACGAAGGCAAGCTGGATCTGTTCCAGGTCAAAGCCGTGACCGGAGGCACCGATGCGCAGGCAACAGTGCATGTCCGCTTGAAGGGCGAGGGGATCATGGCAACGGGTCGATCTTCCGATCCAGACACATTGGTCGCGGCCGCCAAAGCCTACATCCATGCTTTGAATAAATTGGAAGCCCGTCGATTGAAGCGATTGGCCGCTTAAACCACAAACAAACGCAACGTTTGTGAGGAGCCCGTCCCAATTTGGGGCGGGTTTTCCATTTTGTAATGTATACAGGGAATCTGGCCAAGTGTACGGACCGTACGTGTTTGCGGAAAATGCAGACTTGCTTTAATTAATTCTAAACGGCATGAGGATATAAGGGCTGATAATAGAGTTAATCACGTGCGTGTCGGAGACGGGGCGTACAGAAGTAAGAATCGGCGCGGAAAAATGATCGGAAGTCTACTCGGAGTTCTTTCCACAGACATGGCCATCGACTTGGGGACGGCGAACACGCTCGTCTATGTCAAAGGCCAAGGCATCAAACTAGATGAGCCATCTGTCGTGGCGTACATGAACCAAGGCGGCCGCAAAATGGTCTATGCCGTTGGTGATGATGCCAAGAAGATGCTTGGTAAGACGCCGCTCAATATGGAAGCCATCCGGCCCATGCGCGACGGCGTGATCGCGGACTTCGAAGTCGCCGAGGAAATGATCAAGCACTTTATCCGCAAGGTGCACAATCGCCGGGCCTTCGTTTCCCCTCTGATCATCATCTGTGTGCCGAGCTCTGCAACGAATGTTGAGCGTCGGGCCATCCATCAGTCGGCACTGGCTGCAGGGGCACGTGAAGTGCACTTGATTGACGAGCCTCTAGCGGCTGCGATCGGGGCAGGTCTCCCGATTGAAGAGCCTGCCGGTTCAATGGTCGTTGATATTGGCGGCGGCACCACAGAGGTGGCTGTGTTGTCACTTGGTGGACAGGTCTATTCTCGCTCGGTCCGCGTTGGCGGCGACAAAATGGACGAAGCCATCATGAATTATCTCCGTAAAAACCAAGGCATCTTGGTTGGCGAGATGTCTGCTGAGCGGATCAAGAAACAAATCGGTACAGCGATGGCCCCTGAAAATGGTGACGGTATGACCGTGACGGTTCGAGGCCGCGCGACCGGCGATGGCGTTCCGAATGAGGTCGAAATCAACGAGAAAATGATGGCTGAAGCGCTGACCGACCCTGTCGGTGAGATCGTTGAGGCTGTGCGGATCGCGCTTGAAGCCATGCCGCCGGAACTGTCTGCCGACATTGTTGATCGCGGGATCGTACTGACCGGCGGGGGTGCGCTTTTGCGAAATCTCGACGTGGTTTTGCGGGAACAGGCGCGTCTGCCTGTTATGATCGCCGAAGACCCATTGAAATGTGTTGCGAATGGGTGTGGATTCGTCCTCGAAAACCTCTCGCGCATGAAGAATGTCCTGTCGCCAGAAGTTTGACACGATTTCGGGCTAGAGAGCTCGCGATCAGAAGGGAAGGATCACGCCCATGCCACGCTTAAGCGGCAAGGGATATAGACAGCGCCCGCTTCGTCGGTACGGCTTCTTTGTGGCTGTTGCTGGGCTCGTCGCGCTTCTGCTTCTGCAAACCTCTCCTCGTCTGAGCCAAGGCGTAGAGCCCATTCGGACTGCAGCTTCTGACCAATTATTCCATGTTACGCGACCCAGCTTGATGGATCGCCTTAGCGGCGCCTCGGCGAAAGAACGTCAAATTCTGGAACTCGAAGCCCGTGTCCGCGAGCTTGCGCAGTACAAGGCGCTCGCACTGACTATGGCTGAGCGGCTCGAGGTCTATGAAGACATCCTCAATATGCAAGGTGAGCCCGGCGGAGCCGAGGTTACGGCCCGGATTATGGCCGAAACCAATGGCCCCTTCGCTGAAGCGCTTCTTGCAAATGCCGGCGCCACAAATGGCGTCGTCGAGGGCTATTTCGCTGAGAATGACCGTGGTCTCGTCGGACGGGTTGTACAGGTCGGGCAGAGATCGTCTCGTATTCTAAAAGTCACTGACTTTAACAGCCGTGTGCCAGTCATGGGTGAAGCGAGCGGTCTGCGCGCCATCATGTATGGCGGTCGTGACGGTCTTGGGCGCCTCACTGACCTCCCAGAACAGGGGGCGTTTTTGCCGAATGAGCGCATTCTCACTTCTGGTGAAGGCGGGCTGTTCCCGCGCGGGGTTGTGGTTGGCCACGTCCGCGGCGTGGAGGGCAAAGAGATCCGCGTGGATCTCGCGATGCTCAATGGACAGCTTTCCTATGTTCGGTTGAAGCCTGCGATCTCGATCCCGGCGCCTGAAGTATTTCCGGTTGAACCCGAACCCGTTGAACTCGCTGAGGGAGACGGATCTTGAATTGGCTGAGTGGGTTTGCGGATTCCCTTGCGCTTCGATGGGAAGCGGCTGGGCCGCGATCTAGACTGATCATCGGAGCTTTGGTGGTGGCGTTAATCGGCATGGTCGGTCTAACGCCAAAATCGTTTTTTGGGGTGCCGCTCGCTTGGCCCTATGTGGGTCTCATCGCTGCGGTGGGCTGGGGCCGGTCAGGCATGGCCTTTGGCCCCATGGTCCTGCTCGTTTTATTTGGCTTTGCTCAAGACGCGTCGCAGGCGCCTTGGGGAAGTCACGGCCTCGCCAATCTTTTGATTTTTGGGCTCGCCGTTCTCGTCAATCAAACCTTCGATACCGAGCGCACACCCTTCCTCAGCTTCATTCTCCCGGTTGTAACTTTATTCTCGGGGATCGCGCTCGTATGGATCACGGCGAGTATTTCATCGGGACACATCGTGCGCGTCACGCCCATGCTCACAGCCTATTTTGCGACCTTGGTTGTGCACATGTTGATCGCGCCTTTGTTTGACCTTGGCACGCGCGCCAATCTGAATCGGGGGAACGGCGGATGAGTTCGAACCGTCCTGTCGATGCGATGTTCAATCGCCGCGCCTTGATCGCTGCAGGTGGCGGTGGACTGGTTTTTGCGGGCCTGATCTCACGCCTGTTTCAATTGCAAATCATGGAGCATGAACGCTTCGAGGTGGCCGCCGCCGAGAACGGCGTTCGCCTTGATCTGGCGCCGCCGCAACGGGGGCGCATCTTAGATCGTTTTGGACGCCCGCTCGCGGCGCATCGCCAAGCGGGCCGGGTCTCCTTCGTGCGCGAACAAGCCGAAGACTTACCGCGTCTTATGGCGGAGCTCGCCAAGCACATTGAAATTTCGCCGGAGCGTCAGGCGCGTTTGATCCGTGATTCACGTCGCCAAGCGAGCTTCCAGCCCGTGACCGTCAAAAGCGAGCTTTCTTATGAGGATTTCTCGCGGCTTTCGGTCCTGGCGCCGAGCCTTCCTGGTCTGCAAGTCGAGATGGCGGCGACGCGATCCTATCCACGCGGACGCGATTTCGCGCACGTCTTGGGCTATGTCGCAAAAGCCAGTGAGACCGATCTTGAGCGCCTCTCTGAAGGTGCAAACGCGCAAGAGCGCGCGGCCGTGCGTCGCCTCTTTAAGCACCCCGACATGCGGACCGGACGTTCTGGTGTCGAACGATTTGCCGAAGAATGGTTACGCGGTGAAGCCGGGTTCCGGAAGTTGGAAACCAATGCTGCAGGCCGGATCATTCGTGAGTTTGATGATCCGAGCCTCGCACCGAAACCTGGTCGCGACTTGTATCTGACCGTTGATGCGGAACTTCAAAAGTTTGCCATCGATCGCTTTGGAGAAGAGTCTGGCGCGGCAGTGGTTATGGATATCGAAACCGGAGATATCCTGGCTTTTGTCTCAACCCCGGCCTTTGATCCGAACGATTTCGTCAATGGCATTTCATCGAAAGACTATGCGGTCCTGCGCGATGACGTTGAATATTCGCCGCTCTATCACAAGGCCTATGACGGCACGTATCCGCCAGGATCGACCTTTAAGATGGTCGTGGCCGCGGCGGCGCTCGAAGCCGGTGTGATCAAACCACATGAGCGGGTGTATTGCCCAGGCCATTACCGGTTCGGCAACAATACCTGGCATTGCTGGAAGCATCGTGGCCATGGCTCAGTGAACATGCATTGGGCGATCAAAGGCTCCTGCGACGTCTATTTCTATGAAGTCGCCAAACGCATGGGGATCGATAATCTGGCCGACATGGCGCGGCGGTTCGGCTTTGGTCAGCGCTGGGAGCTTGGACTGACCGGTGGGCGCAGCGGTGTCGTTCCTGATGACGCTTGGAAGCGCGCCACACGCGGCGAGCCTTGGTATGAAGGCGAGACGCTAAACATCGGCATTGGCCAAGGCCAAGTTTCAACCAGCCCGCTTCAGCTCGCTGTCATGACCGCCCGGATCGCAGCAGAGGGGCGGATCATTACGCCCCGCATTATCGGCGAAGGCCCGCGTCCTGAGGCCGATATCCCGCTCGACGCACCGCTCGATCCAGAGATCATGCAGAAAATGAAAGACGGCATGTATGGCGTGACGTCTGAAGCTGGCGGCACAGCACTTCGCTCCGGCGACCTCGGTCTTGGCGGGCCGCGACTGGCCGGGAAGACCGGCACCTCTCAAGTGCGCCGAATTTCTGCGGCTGAACGTGCCAGTGGTATTCTCAAAGGTGAAAACATTGCCCGGCGCCTGCGGGACCATGCTCTGTTCGTGGCCTACGCCCCACATGATGATCCGAAATATGCGATCTCTGTCATCGTAGAGCATGGGGAAGGGGGCTCGAAAGCCGCAGCCCCCGTGGCCCGAGATATTATTGCTGAAGCCCTACGTTTGGATGCGCGCCGGACCCCGGCGTACACGCGTACCGCATCGGTTGGCGGCAGCGTCGGCACAGGCAGTGGGAGGCCGTAGGCATGGCCACCCTTCGCGCCAGCTCCCTCGATTTTTCGCGTCGTTCTTTGTGGACGCAAGTTGGATCATTGCCCTGGGGCTTGATCCTAATGATTTGCGCGATGGCAATGATTGGCGTCGCCATTCTGCATTCTGCGACCTTCACCAATCCCGAAGAGGCCGGCTTGCCGATGCGCCAAGCGTCCCGCTTCGGGGTGGCCCTGGTGGTCTTAGTTATCGCCGGCCTGGTTCCTATTCGGTGGTGGTTTTGGGGCGCGTGGCCAAGTTATTTGGCGACTCTCATTCTGTTGGTCGCTGTAGAATTTTTCGGTTTCACGCGCGGCGGGGCGCAGCGTTGGCTGCAAATTGGTCCCATTGGTGTGCAACCCTCAGAGCTTATGAAAGTCACGCTAACCCTGGCATTGGCGGCCTATTACCACAAACGGTGGAATGATTTTTCGGGTGGGTTCTTGATCCACTTACCGGCCTTAGCGCTGATATTGGTGCCTGCGGCGTTGATCTTTCGTCAGCCTGACTTTGGAACCACGCTCGCGCTCATTGCATCAGGGGGCATTTTGATCTTCCTCGCGGGCCTTTGGTGGCGGGTTATCATGGCGATGGGTGTGGCGGCGATTGCGAGCATCCCGGCCATCTATTTCTTCGTCCTGCAGGATTATCAGCGTGAACGGGTCGATACTTATCTCGCGCAACTGACCGGCGCGTCCGTGAATGTCATGGACGACGGCTATCAAATTGAGCAAGCAAAGATCGCGATTGGATCCGGCGGGCTGACCGGCAAGGGCTATATGGAAGGGACGCAGTCGCAGCTCGACTATATTCCCGAACAACATACCGATTTCATTCTGACGGTGCTGGCCGAAGAATTTGGGTTCTTCGTGACCAGCGGCGTTTTGATCCTATGGATGGTCATCCTCGGATTAGGCCTCGCCATCGCGCTTCGAGCAGCGAGCCTATTTGCGAGATTTGCGGCTGCCGGGGCGGTGGCGACGGTGACGTTCTATATCCTGTTTAATGTCGCCATGGTCCTTGGATTGGTGCCAGTTGTGGGTGTGCCGCTTCCTCTACTGTCCTATGGGGGCACCGTTATGCTGACCACAGCGGGATGTTTCGGTCTCGTATGTGCGGCCCATTTGGGACGTAACGATCCGATCAATACCAGCGCATAATCGCGGCTCAATTCGACCGAGAAAACCTACCTCAAAACCCAGCGACTGCGTTGATTTTTGCCAGCCGATAGCTAGTGTCGCGACAATATTATTCCCTGGGAGGAGAGTTTAATGGCAACGATCGGTCGTAAGACAGATACGTGGG
>CAYNUI010000121.1:0-8418 GCA_964400185.1 uncultured Hyphomonas sp. | reverse complement strand
TGCGGGGTCGGCGCATCGACGCCAATCATGCGGGCCACGTAGCGCGCCAGCATATCGATCTCAAGGTTCACGCGGGAACCGGGCTGCAATTCCCTCAGAGTGGTCACTTCCCATGTATGCGGGATGATCGCGACTTGGAAATCGCCATTGGCGAGCGCATCGGCCACCGTCAGTGACACCCCATTGATCGCGGCAGAGCCTTTCTTGGCGAAATACTTCGCAATCTCCGCCGGTGGCCGGATCGTAATGCGATAGCTTTGGCCCTCAGGCTCGACGGAGATCACGTCGCCAACACCGTCGACATGTCCGAACACAAAATGTCCGCCGAGCTCTTGGCCAAGCTTGAGACTCTGCTCGAGATTGACCGCGCTGCCTTCGACCCAGTCACCCAGAACCGTCAGCGATAGTGTCTCTGGAACAGCTTCCACGGCGAACCAGCTGCCGTCGCCTTCCGCGCCGAAATCCACGACGGTCAGGCAGACACCGGCGTGCATAATCGACGCGCCCATTTCGATACTCTCGACGGGGTAGCTGCACGCGACCTCAAACCGGCGCAAACCATTGCGATCTTCGGCTTTGCGGATCGTACCGACATCGGTCACCAGACCAGTAAACATGTGAGCCCTCCTATCAGGCTTGGGCTCTAACATAAGTCTCTAAAGTGTCATCCCCAATCCGTGCCGTGGCGGCAGTGCGCCAACGCGGCGCATCTGTCATCTCTGAAAGCCCCAAAGCCGCGACGGCAGGCAATCCATCACCGCCGATCAAGATTGGCGCGCGAAACCACTCAATCGTGTCGACAAGGCTCGCTTTGATGAAACTCGCGGCGAGTTTACCGCCGCCCTCAAGGAAGATGCTTTGCAGGCCTTCTACGGCGCAGCGGTCGAGCAATCGGGCGGGAGAGACTTTTCCATCCGGTCCTGGCACAACCCACAGCTCAGGCGGCTGGGTGACCGCTTCAGGGCTATAACCGCTCGCCTCTTGCGCGGTCGCAAGCACGACTTTGCCGAGCCCCTGTGAAGACAGAAGCCGCGCGTGCGCTGGCGTGCGCAGTGAGCTGTCCGCCACGATCCGAATGGGTTGTTTGGGAGGCGGCGGCACTGTGCGCGCGGTCAGCAGAGGATCGTCCGCAAGAACCGTCCCAACGCCGACGAGGACCGCATCATGCGCGGCCCGCATCTCATGCACCCTCGCCCGGCTTTCGCTGCCCGTAATCCACTGGCTCACGCCGTTCGAAAGCGCGATGCGACCGTCCATGCTTGTGGCGATCTTGAGCGTCACATGGGGGCGCGTCACGGATTAGTCCTCGTCCAGTTCGGACTGTTTGATGAAGGCCGCGAAGTCCGAAGGTGCATCAAAGTCGCGATAGACGCTGGCATAGCGCACATAACCCACCGGATCGACGACCCGCAGGCTCTCCATGGCGAGCTCGCCAATATCCTGGGAGGCGATTTCGGTTTCGCCGCTACTCTCCAGTTTGCGCGCAATGCCGGAGACGATTTGTTCGATCTGTTCGTCCGAAACAGGGCGTTTGCGCAAAGCGATCGCGATGACGCGCGCCAGCTTTTCACGCTGGAAGGGAACGCGTTTTCCGTCCCGCTTGACCACCATGATCTCGCGCAGCTGGACACGCTCAAAAGTGGTGAACCGGGCGCCACAATTATCGCATCCGCGCCGCCGGCGCACAGCCGTATTGTCTTCTGCGGGGCGGCTATCTTTCACCGCCGTATTTTCAGATCCGCAGAAAGGACAGCGCAATCGCCTAGGCTCCTAAACCGTTATAAATCGGAAACTTAGCTGTCAGACTTTCAACTTCTGCGCGAACTTTGGTTTCCGTGGCCGAGCTGTCGCCGCTAGCGACGGCATCGACGACTTCGCCGATCCAGTTTCCGATCTGGGTGAATTCTTCGACGCCAAATCCGCGTGTGGTGCCGGCTGGCGAACCAACGCGGATGCCGCTTGTGATCATCGGTTTCTGCGGATCGAATGGAACGCCGTTCTTGTTGCAGGTGATGTAAGCGCGCTCCAAAGCTTCTTCGGCGTCTCGGCCGGTGACCCCTTTCGGGCGCAGATCGATCAACGCGACATGCGTATCCGTGCCACCAGAAACGAGATCCAACCCGCTGGCCTTTGCCGCGGCGGCCATGGCTTTGGCATTCTCGACTACGTCAGCTGCATACTGCTCGAACTCCGGTGTGAGCGCTTCACCGAACGCAACGGCCTTACCCGCGATCACATGCATCAGCGGGCCACCTTGAATGCCCGGGAAGACGGCCGAATTCACTTTTTTGGAAATGTCAGCATCATTGGTCAGCACCATGCCCCCGCGCGGACCGCGAAGAGTCTTGTGCGTCGTCGTCGTCGCGACGTGACAATGGTCGAGCGGATTTGGATGGGCCTTACCGGCAACCAGGCCAGCAAAGTGGGCCATATCGACCATGAAGAACGCACCAACCTCATCGGCAATCGCCCGGAAGCGCGCGAAATCGATTTGGCGCGGATAGGCCGAGCCGCCCGCAATGATCAGCTTCGGCTTATGCTCTTTCGCCAGCGCTTCAACTTGGTCAAAATCGATCAAGTGATCGTCTTCGCGCACGCCATACTGGATCGCATTGAACCATTTGCCAGACTGGTTCGGACGCGCGCCGTGCGTGAGGTGCCCACCGGCATCCAGGCTCATGCCGAGGATTGTGTCGCCCGGCTGGATCAGAGCTTGGAACACTGCTTGGTTGGCTTGAGAGCCAGAATTCGGTTGAACATTCGCAAAGCCGCAATCAAACATGGCTTTGGCGCGATCGCGGGCGATATTCTCGACAATGTCGACATATTCGCATCCGCCATAATAGCGACGCCCCGGATAGCCTTCCGCATACTTATTCGTCAGCACGGTGCCTTGCGCTTCGAGCACAGCCTGTGAGGCGATGTTCTCGGACGCGATCAATTCGATTTGGTGTTGCTGGCGAGTCTGCTCTTGCTCGATGGCGGCGAACACGTCCTTGTCTCGATCCGCGAGAGACTGAGAGAAGAAGGTGGCCGTATCGAAGCGGGCGGGATGGCTGGTATCTGGCATAGCGTTATCCTATTTCTCCGGCTCCGTTTACGGCGACACGCGGCGCGCGGCAAGCGACATTTTCGGCGGTTAAGTTTCACTATCCCGTCAGGTTGCGTCTGTGTTTCTTCTGACCCGCACAACTTGTATTTTTGTTCGATTCCATGCTCTTATGCAGCCAATCCTGCACCAAAAGCAGGTGATATAAAAATATAGAGCCGACACAATGACGAACTCCAAAGCCGAGCTGCTGGAGATGACAACGGAAATCGTTGCATCTTTTGTGGCGAACAACCCGGTGCCCGCAGGCAGTCTACCTGACCTGATTCAAACGGTGCACGAAACCGTCCACGATCTGGCATCGGACGCTCCCAAAGAGCCACCGCGTCCAGACCCTGCCGTTCCGATCTCAAAGTCCATCACGCCAGACCATATCATCTGCCTTGAGGACGGGCGGAAGCTCAAAATGCTAAAGCGCTATCTTCGGTCTCGCTACAATCTGACGCCAGAAGAATATCGCGCGCGCTGGAACCTGCCGAGCGACTATCCCATGGTCGCCCCAAACTATGCCAAGCGCCGATCAGCCTTTGCCAAAGAGATTGGCCTAGGGCGCAAGCGCGAAAGCTAAGAAATACCGTCGATTAGGCGGCCTGTTCGTCCAGTCCGAGCTGTTTCCAAACTGCGAGGATGGCAGCGACCAGGTCGTCCATCATTTCCTCAGTATGAACCGGGCCTGGCGTGAAGCGCAGACGCTCTGTGCCCTTTGGAACGGTCGGGTAATTGATCGGCTGCACATAGATACCAAAATCAAACAGCAACGTGTCTGAGAGCATTTTGCACTTCTCTGGATCTCCAACGAGCAGCGGCACGATGTGCGTCTCACTTTCCATCAATGGCAGGCCGGCATCCCGGAACTTTTGCTTCAGAAGCTCAGCTTGCGCTTGATGCGAGAGACGCAATTTACGTCCTTCGTCTGAACGCAACTTCCGAATGCTCGCCAATGCACCTGCCGCCATCACCGGACAGGTTGAGGTGGTGAAGATGAAACCAGACGCAGTCGAGCGGATCGCATCAATCATGGTCTCGTGAGCGGCGATATAGCCCCCCATCACACCATAGGCTTTGCCCAGCGTACCTTCGATAATATCGACGCGGTGCATGACATCATCGCGCTGCGCAACGCCGGCGCCCTCGTCGCCATACATCCCAACCGCGTGAACTTCGTCGAGATAAGTGATCGCATCGAACTCATCGGCAAGGTCGCAAATCGCTTCGATTGGGCCGACATCCCCGTCCATGGAATAGACGCTTTCAAAGGCAATAACTTTCGGGCGCTCCGGATCATCATTCTCCATAAGCGCGCGAAGGTGTTCGACATCATTATGCTTGAACACGCGATAGTCTGCGTTGGAACGACGAATGCCTTCAATCATAGAAGCGTGATTAAGCGCATCGGAATAGATGATCAGATCGGGAAGGATCTTGCCCAGCGTTGAAAGGGTCGCATCATTCGACACATAGCCAGACGTAAAAAGGAGCGCGCCGGTTTTGCTGTGCAGGCTGGCCAGCTCTTTTTCAAGATCGACGTGATAGCGCGTGGTGCCAGAGATATTGCGCGTGCCGCCAGATCCGGCGCCAAAGCTATCGATGGCTTCATGCATCGCGTCGAGCACGTCTTCATCTTGGCCCATGCCGAGATAGTCATTTGAGCACCAGACAATAATGTCTCGCTCACCATGTTCGAAACGGGCCGTCGCGCGCGGGAACTCACCGCGATGACGGTGCAAGTCTACAAATACGCGATATCGACCTTCCTCATGGATGGTGTCCAAAGCGTTCTCGAAAGCCTTCAAATGTTTCATGGCAACTCGCGTTCCGTCAGATTTCGACCGTTATGTAAGGGATAGACCTTAGAAATAAACGGTATGAATGGCCGCACTACAGTGAATTCCTATACGGACATACCCGTATAAGGAAAATCTTTAGGCGTCATAACCTGGGGCTTCGCGATCGAGCTTCCGCAAAAGGCCTGGCCAAGCGAGCATGTTTGCCAGCGTTTTGGTGCCTTCAGGGTTCGCTTGTCCCTTCACAACGTCTTGGACCTCTTGCGAAGGAATGATCATGTTGTCGCGGCCAGCGGTCAAAGCGCGAACCTGCATGGAGCAAGCCCGCTCCAGGAAGAACATCCGCAGGAAACATTCCGCCGCAGTGCCACCAACGGTGAGCGTGCCGTGATTGTAGAGCAGCATATTGTTCTTATCGCCCATATCCGCGACCAAGCGTTCACGCTCACCATGATCGAGCGCTACGCCTTCATAATCGTGGAAAGCAAGATCGTGTCGTACCAACATGCCGGTTTGGGTCAGCGGCAAGAGGCCTTCCTTATTACACGACACAGCGACACCATCATCGGTGTGCAGGTGCATCACAACGTGCGCATCGTCACGGGCCGCGTGAATGGCCGAGTGAATGGTGAAGCCCGCTGGGTTGATGAAGTAAGGCGTCTCCTGCACGACATTTCCGTCCAAATCGACTTTGACCAGAGATGACGCGGTGATCTCCTCAAAGAACATGCCATAGGGATTGATCAAGAAGTGATGATCTGGGCCCGGAACGCGGTGCGAGATATGGGTGAAAATCATATCTGTCCAACCGTGAAGCGCGGTGAGCCGATACATCGCCGCCAGATCCACTCGGACCTTCCACTCTTCTTCACTCACCTGCCCTTTGAGGCTGGTAATCTGCATGCCGTCTGCCATCGTCTATCCTCCGGAGAAATCAGTTTGTGTCGCAATTTCCCCTACAGTACCCGGAAGCTTCCCTTTGGGCAATTGAAGCACATGCTTGACCCCGCGTCCGATGCCACCGACATAGACGGCCATGTCTACTTGCATCGCCTTCAGCGCCTCTCAACGCCCAGAAGCCCAAGAAGCTTTGAGCCGTCTGATCCAAAAATACGGTCAGTATGACGAGGACAAAGCCGACGTTATCGTCGCCTTGGGCGGCGATGGCGCAATGCTGGATGCCATGCGTCGCCGGTTTGACGACCACAAACCCGTCTACGGGATGAATCGCGGCACCGTCGGCTTCCTGATGAATGAGTACAATGAAGACGACTTGATCGAACGGATCGACCGGGCCGAGCGGGCTATGGTGACGCCGCTTCGGATGAAAGTGACAGATGTGCACGATCAAACCTTCGAGCGCCTGGCGATCAATGAAGTGTCGATCCTGCGTCAAACGGCTCAAACCGCGAAAGTGCGCATCATTGTCGACGGCAAAGAACGCATGGCCGAGCTGTCCTGCGATGGTGTCATGGTCGCCACCCCGGCTGGGTCGACGGCGTACAATCTCTCCGCGCACGGCCCAATTTTGCCCATCGGCGCCAATCTGTTGGCCCTGACTCCCGTCAGCGCCTTTCGGCCAAGACGCTGGCGCGGTGCCCTGCTCCGCCACGATGCCACGGTTGATATCCAAGTCATTGCCCCCGATCGCCGTCCGGTGGCCGCCGCAGCGGACAATCAGGAAGTGCGTGATGTGACTCAGGTCTCGATTTACGCAGATCGTTCGCAGCATTTGACCATGCTGTTCGACCCTGGTCACGCACTGGATGAGCGCATTTTGCGTGAACAGTTCGCGTTCTAGCGTTAACCCTTTTTCTGTATTCAATCAGGCGTTTGTTAAGGCTGTCCTGCTACTCAGTGGGCATTATGGTTAAGTCGCTAATGAACCTGCTGAAGAAGCCCAAAAAGGGCTCAGAACTCCTCACTGAACTCGATATTACTCGGGTGGTGGGGGAAACACCTCCGACGCCTGTGCGTCCCGCTGGTATCGAAGACAGCGCGCCCGGGATCGACTTGGACGTCTGGAAGCAAAATGATCTCGATCTTTTGCAATCAACCTGGCAGGCGACCTGCGATGATCCCGAAAATGATGCGGCAGCCGATGAGTTCCGCACCGCTTTGCACAATCTTCACGGCGCTTCCGGCGCTTATGGCGGCGGCGCTTTGACCCGTCTGTCAGGATCGCTCCACGAGCTGGTGACAGGGATCAAAGATCTGCACAGCGAAGCGGCCTTGATCAATCTGCACGTTCAAGCGTGCCGAGCGACCGCACATGCGGACTCTGACGATATGGCAGATGCGGTTTGCGATGCCCTCGAAGGCCGGGTCGAGTACCGCCTTCACGGGACACTGAGCTAGGCGCTAGCCGACCCCCTGAAAACCTTCAACTTCGCGCTTCGGCTTGTCGCCGCGGTCGATGCCGAGCAGCAGCACAACGGCTGACGCGACAAAGATCGACGAATAAGTACCGACCACGACGCCGAAAATGAGTGCGAAACTCATACCGCGCAGGACGGGCCCACCGAACAAGAAGATCGACAGAAGCGCGAGCAAGGTCGTGCCAGATGTCAAAAGCGTCCGAGACATGGTCGCGTTGATGGCGAGGTCGACGACTTTAGAGAGCTCGAGCTTCTTATACTTTCGCGCCTCTTCACGTACCCGGTCGAACACGATCACTGTGTCGTTCATCGAGTATCCCACAATCGTCAGAAGGGCCGCAATAGTAGCGAGGTTAAACTCAAACCCAGTCAGGGCGAACATGCCCATGGTGAGGATCACATCGTGGAACAGAGCGGCCACAGCCCCAAGCGCATACTGCCATTGGAACCGGAACGAGATGTAGACCATCATCAAAGCCAGCGCGACCGTCAAAGCAATGATACCCGACCGGAAGAGCTCGCCAGACACTTTCGGTCCAACTGAAGCTTCTGAGCGCAAATTGAAACGTTCTGCGCCGATCAATTCACGTAAGGCGGCGCTAACCTCATCGCCCGCTCTGTTCTGAGCTTCGTCCGGGGTTTCATCCCCAACAGGCGGTTGTGGTTCGAAGCGGATGACGGCGATTTCTGGGGCATTCGGCCCCGTCCCCCGGGCAGAGTTTACTTGGACGTCTCCGGTCACAAGCGAGGTCACGGTTGAGCGGATTTGGTCCGCGCTCACGTCTTCCGGCTTGTCGACTTCAATCACAGCGCCGCCGGCAAAGTCGATCCCGAGATTGAGGCCGCGCGTGCCAAGCATGGCCGCGGAGGCCAGCAAGGCGGCGACAGAAATGATCAGCGCTATGAAGCGCAGGCTCATGAAGGAGACAGCGGTTTTTTCTGGCCAGAGTCTGAGAAGCATAAGTCTGATCCTTCCTTACATGGCCAGCCGCTTTGGGCGTCGAAGGCGGAGATAGAGAACGGTGAACCAGCGCGTCACAACAAAGGCTGTAAACACAGAGGTCAGGATGCCGACCGCCAGCGTCACGGCGAAGCCTTTCACCGGTCCAGACCCGACCAAGTACAAGATCGAGGCGGCGATAAAGGT
>CAYNUI010000120.1:0-8432 GCA_964400185.1 uncultured Hyphomonas sp. | reverse complement strand
GGGGACTCAATTGCCTGAGTGATGCTGCGCAACGTGTCATAGGTCTCGAACAGATCGAGGATTTCGGCTTCTGTTTTGCTAAGGGCTTGCTCAGCAGGTCCGATCCGGTTCGAGATCGTTCGTCTGTCGCACCCCAAGCGCTTCGCAATCTCGACATATGAGACCTCCAAAGCCGCGAGTAAGCGCACGTGCGCGTCGATGAGTGGCGTCCAGCGGATATACGTCTTGGGCGGTGCGTCCGACATCTTGCCGTTTTAAGATGAAGGCTGTGCCGTCGGATTGGTTTGCGCGGATCAACAGGCAAACCTCTAATTTCAAACGAATAAAATGCGCAATCATGATGCATGATTGGGGCTGAACCCAACGGATGAATGGCGCGGCACCCGCGCTGTCGCCCAAAAGCATTTTGCCTTGCCCCAATGTCATTTTCGCGCCTAAGCTAAGCGCATAAAACAGCGTAAGGGGAGATTTCATGGCCTATGCATCAGGTATCCGGCTTAGCAGCTTGGCGGGTTTGGTTGGCGCGGGCGTCGGCGGCTATATTGGCTATACGCAAGCGGCGAACGTGAGTGACCTCACCCCAATCACCGGCGCGCTCATCCTTGGCGGCGTTGGTCTGGTTGCTGGCAGCGCAGGCGCGTTTCTTCTCAAATCGCTGATGCAGTTTGCAATTTATGCGATCATGCTGGGGGTCGTCGTCTTCGTCTTCCAAGGCCAGATCGAGGCGTTGACCGGCATAAATCCGGTCGAGGCCACTTTAGGCGTATTAAGGGATATCGGGCTGCCAGTCGGCTCGCCCTGACGAGGCGACGCGATCTAGTTCGAAGCCGCCTTGCGATAATGGCTATCGGCCCTGAGGGCTGGCTTTTCAACCCACCACCAAAGCGCATAACTTGCGGCGAAGACGAGCGCTGTTGAGAGCGCCAATCCTCCGATTGGTCCAAGCGCCGAGAAGACGCCCATCGCGACCAAAGCCTGCAGGATCGGGAAATGGGTGATGTAGACACCGTAGCTCACATCGCCCCAGGCGGCAGCGTTCAAAGCGGGTCCAGGCATGAACGCCACGCCAGCGATCAATCCGCTTAAACCGAGCACCCGTAGGGCCTCTAAGTCCGGCACAATGAGTGAAAGCGCGAGGGCGACGGCCCCGATCGCGAACACTAACACTGCCTGAGTTTTGATGAGGTCCAGGAGGCGCCAGAGCGCGATCCCAGCGGCGAAATACATCATCTGCCCCGGCAATTGCCGCGCCAGCTGCGGGCTCAAAGCGTGGTCCAGAGCGAGCACTGCCTCTTTCCACGCGAAAGCACCGACAATCATCGCCGCGATCCCGACCCACCAGAACCGTCCCATCCGCGCCAAAACCCACGCAATTAGCGGCAAAACCAGGTAGAACATAACCTCAATCTTTAAGGTCCAGAGCGCGCCGTTTACTTCCGGAAATCGGTTTGTTTCGAACAAGCCTGGCAGGTTCGGTTCTAGGAAGTTCAAGAAGATCAGATTGGCGCCAAGATATTCAAAGATTTGAGGGAACCGGCCGGGTGCCCCAATCGCCAACCCTAACGCAATCACGGTCGGGATCAGGATGATGACCGCATAGGCGGGATAAAGCCGACGGAACCGTTTCCCCGCATAGTCTGCGAGGCTCTTGGAGCGCTCATAAGACCCATAAACAAGCGCTCCAGAGACAATGAAAAAGCCTTGAATGCAAAGCTCTGCCAACACGGCGAGGGTCAGCTCGAGCTCGGTTTGCTGCGCCGCGCTCAGCGCCACCACATGAAACAGGAAGACGCCACTCGCGAGCACGAGGCGGATAAGGTCGAATCGATTGCTCATTGTCCCCATGTCTCCCGATAATCTGCCCTGTTCGGTGAGACAAGCGCGACAAAAAAAGCGCCTACAGGTTTCTGTAGGCGCTTCTAGATGGGGTTAGACGGAGGCTTAAGAGTCGCTGCGTTCAGCTTTCTTGCCATCCTTCTTTTTGGCTTTCTTCATGGCGCCCTCGAACTCTGCAAGAGAGAGTTCGCCATCATCGCCAGCCAGTTTCGCAAACTTCGCACCGGCCTTCTCTGCCGAGTATTTGCCGTCTGCGGTTTTGTAAGCCACATATTCGGCTTGCGTGATCATGCCGCTCGCGTCGGCATCGATCTTATTGAAATAATCCGCTGGCGATCCAGCATGGGCAACAGCAAACGCACCTGCTGCAAGGGTGCCCAAAGATACGCTCAATAGCTTCATTTTCATCGGAAGTTTCTCCCTGGAACGAGTTGAGTAAGCGTCATATCAATCAACGCGTTACAACCGTAACAAGCAATCATGTTACAGTTGTAGTTACAGTTTGGTAATGTTGCATCTCAAAAAGAAAGGGGCCGCTTCTGCAGCCCCTTTAGGAAGGGAGAGTTTGAGATGTTTTCTACATCTCGTCCGGCATCTCAGTCGGCTCTGATTTCGCGGCCATGGCAGCCTCCATTTCAGCTTCCGAGATCATGCCGCTTGCGTCTGCGTCGATCTCGATGAACTTGATCAAGGCCTCCGCAGGCGAGGTTTCGCCGTCAGCGGTCTTCCAACCGACGAACTCGCTTTCAGACACAAAGCCATCAGCATTGGCATCCACGGTTGCGAATGTGACGGCTTCACCTGCGGTCGCGCCGAGCGCGCAGAAGGCCAAACCGGAGAGAATGAGGTAACGGGTCATAGGAATGCTCCTTGTTTGCACACCACCCTTTGTGGCGAGGATCAGCTTGCCCGATTGGCGCAGAAAAACTCGTGACTCTTCAGAAACCTCCGTGACAGAACCTTCACGAATTTCTCAACACAAATCCGCCCATACCCGCGCGTGCACCGTAACCCACACCGCACGGTAAGCATTCGCTCACTCAAAAGGGGCGCACTCTCTCACAGATTTAATACCGATCAGGGCGCAGATGCCCTGCCCAAGATTGTCTCAACATCTCGAACTCGTGAAACTTCGTCATCAATTCCTTCATGAAATTGCCCCATATTTGCAAGAGATCGGACGAAAGTGACGGAGAGCCGAGAATGGGTATATTTGGTGGCATGAGTTTGGACGTCGTCCCTGCGCTTGCCTCGATCAAATTCCTAGAGGATGTGCCACGGCGGGCCTTGCGGGCCGCTGGAAAAGAGGCGCGTTGGTTTTCCGTGCCTGCCGGATGGCCGCTCTTTCGTGCCGGCGAGATGTCGGATTCAATCTATTTTGTGCTCTCTGGTTCCTTCGGCGCGTTTAAAGCCATGCGCGATGGTCGCAGCGAATTCCTAGGCCATATTCGCGCCGGCGAACCGGTCGGCGAAATGGCGATGTTCCAAGGCGGGATCGATATTGATGGCGACGGTGCCCCCGACAATGTCCCGCACACGTCTTCAGTTTACGCCTTGCGCGATAGCGAAGTTTTGGAGATCTCGCGCAAGGGCTTCCAGCGGATCAGTTCTGCTGAGCCAGATATTTTGAATGCGATGATCCGACTGATCCTCTCGCGCTTGCAGGAGGGCAATAAACGCAACCGCCGCACAGCGCCAAAGGTCTTCACCCTTGTTGCCACATCGCCCAGCATCGATCTGGACCTCCGCGCGCGTGCCCTCAAAAAATCGCTGACAAAGATTGGCGTCAAATCGCAAGTCGTGGATGAGGAGGAAGGGGATGAAAAACCGTCTTCCTTCTTCGATGATCTCGAAGCCGAAAATGATGTCGTCATCCTGACCTCCACGATGGGCGACAATGCCTGGTACCGATTGTCTATGCGCCAAGCCGACCGGATCTGGGTCGTCGCGCGGGCCGATGCCAAACCGTCCTATCCGCTCTTCCCAGAAGAAAACTCACCCGCGCAGTCGTTGAAACTGGTGGATGTATTGCTGCTTCACCATGGCGACGATCGCAATGCCTGCCGCCCGGCCGAATGGCTGAAAGCCGCTGGGGCCGCGCGCATCTTCCACTGGCAAGGCATTGACGGCACGTCCTGTGACCGCCTCGCCCGGACCATTGCGGGCCGAAGCGTTGGCGTGGTGTTCTCAGGTGGCGGCGCCCGCGCTTATGCACATATTGGCGTCGTCAAAGCGATCCGGGAGCTTGGTATCCCAATCGATTTTGCCGGCGGTGCCTCCATGGGCGCCGTAGTTGCTGGATGCGTCGCGATGGGCTGGGACGATGACGAGATCGATCGTCGCATCCGCAAAGCCTTTGTCGAATCCAATCCCTTAGGCGACTGGAACATTCCCGTGGTCGGCATGGTCAAAGGCCATCGCGTCGATCACCGTTTGAGAGAGCATTTCGGCGAGGCTGAGATTGGCGATCTTGAGCTGCCTTTCTTCGCCGTATCGACCAATCTAACCGATGGGGCTTACCGCGTGCATCGCCAAGGCCTCTTACGGAATGCGCTGCGCGCGACCATCGCCCTACCCGGCATCCTACCGCCCGTGATCGAAGACGGTGAAGTCTTGGTCGACGGGGCGGTCCTCAATAATTTCCCGACCGATGTGATGCGCGAGCTCCAGCGCGGTTTCGTCGTTGGCTGCGATGTCGCCCGCGCCCCGCAAGGCCTCGACGCCAGCGAGTTCGTGAACCCGCCAGGTTTCTTTGGTTGGGTCGCCAAGCATGGCTTTTCGAGCGCACCGCCCATTGCCGGCCTATTGATGCGGTCCGCTACGGTCAGCGTGAACCCGACCTCAGGCCGCGAATTGGTGGACGTCCTCGTCCTTCCTGAATTGCAGGATATCGAGCTTCGCGATTGGAAAGCCTATGATGAAGCGGTCGAAGCAGGCTATCTCGCCGCTAAAAATGCGCTCAAGCAAACCGATCTCGTCACCGAAACTCAAGCCGCCTAAAAAACGAGACTCAGAACTCGGCTTCTTCGAGCAGCGTTTCAAGCTCGAAGACCCGTTTCGCCGTTTCGTCTAAATGGCAATCCGCTCCGGTGATCCGCCCCATGGACCCGCC
This sequence comes from uncultured Hyphomonas sp., assembly GCA_964400185.1. Classification (GTDB taxonomy): domain Bacteria; phylum Pseudomonadota; class Alphaproteobacteria; order Caulobacterales; family Hyphomonadaceae; genus Henriciella. The sequence continues at coordinate 3,484 of CAYNUI010000120.1, read as the reverse complement.
CCGAAACTTGTCATACTCGAACCCGCATTTCGCATTGCGCCACTCCAGCCATTGCGCTTGCGTGTTTTCCAGTCGCGGCGCGAGGGCCCAGATTGGGTCTTCCTCCGCGTCTTGCTGGGTGTAAACGCCAAGCAGCGCCTCGAAACGCTGGGCAAGCTGCGCCTCCCAAACCTCGGCTTCGGACGACATGCATCCGATCATGTCCACTGTCGAAAATGCCATGAAGGCGCAGATATTGGCGTAGGTTCCGACACAGCTCTCCTGCGTCCCTTCCCCTGCTTCCGCCCGTGTGAGGCAATCCTCAACGAGGGCTTTCGGCGTATCGAGTTCCGACAACAGAGACGGCGTGTCTTGCGAGAGCGCTGAGCTCGCTCCGACTGCGGCCACGCAGAGGGAGCATGTAACGCGCATCAATCGTTTGATTTGATGAAGTAACATGTCCGTCCGCGTAGCCGAGTTTCGGGCTGCGGCCAATCCCAGATTGTTCTATTGCGTGATCAAAAGCTGGGTGTTGATTTCCGGTCTTTGGATACTGTACTCCACGATTTTAGAGAGGAGAATGAGGGTCGTAGACGTCAACGAGTCCTCGAAGCAGTCATCGTCATTATTGTCATATCGCTCAGGCAGACCAGCTCGATAGATCACTCCTTTGTATTTGACTTCAGCGATGAACGAAGCGGCACATTTTTCGAAAAGGTCGTTATCTGTGTCGTCGGCACTGTGAATTCGAAACATCGGTTTATTTCGTCCGCACTCATTCAGATCGAAATTGAGCAGACTACAAAAGCGCTCCTCGGATGAGTTTCTGCTTTGCAAACTCATCTGACCGCGCACTTGATTTTCGCTACCAGCTCCGGGCCTTAGAGATCGCCCAAGAAGATAAATCGCATTGTCAAATGTACTGAAACTGGGTTGATGAATTGAGGCTTCGCCATTCGAGTCTAGAACAAGAAAGTATGGTTGCGCGAGGCCATTCTCGAAATCGATAAGGTCCGTCGAACACTTGAACACATTCACCGTGCGATACAAAAACTCAGGTTGTCCGTCAGTCTTTTGAGCGGTTCCGGGTGTCGGGCTGGGCTGAGGTTTGCGCATCTCAACTTGACCGTAGTCGAGGCTCGTAAATACCTTTTTGCTCTTATCAATGGAGCAGAAAATTATCTTATGCTTATTCGAATACACGGTCTCGGATGTCGCGTTGACGCGCCCATAGAGCACATCATTCACCAGACGCTCGGGGCTTAAGAATTCATCGGCAATTCGGAATCCGTAACCTCGATCCAGTTTGTTTTTGGATCGCTCATATTTCCAAACATACTCTGGCGCTGCATTTTTTGGCGCGGTGGCGTTTTGGAGCGAGACTGCGACGTTTACCCCGACATCTTTGTTCTGAGCATTCGCAGCTTTGGGATCGCCTTTTTTCTCGTCCGTGTTGGATTTCGGTTTCGCCTCTACACAGGTTTCGAGCGCATTGAGGCAGTATGACAGACGACCATTGTCGGCCATGACATAGAACGGTTCTGCGCCGCCAACCAAACGCCCCCAACTTGGATCATCGCTGGCGAGGCCTTCAATCCCAGTCTGCTCATTTAAACCATAATATGCGTTCAAACGATCGGCGGCATTTCCACCTTGAACGATTTCTCGTGCAGTCTCTTTGAAGAAGATGTGGAAGAGCATCGCCCTCGGCCAGCCTTGGTTCCAGAAATCATTAAACGTGACGGCGTCAAACCCTTGATCCGCGAAGTTTTTGCCATCAGACCTCGATGCATTCGCCAGCGTGTAGCTCAGTTTGTCTTCACTCGACCACGAAACGCTTCCCTTGAAACCGGTCCACGCGGCCCCACGCCCCAAGCCACCCGCCTCCAAACCTCGAGAGAGATCGCCACCGGGTGCCATCGAAACATCTGACAGGCTCGTATATGCCCTCGGACTATGGTCGCGTGCCCTCAAAATATTTAGGAGCAGCTCGTTCGCCGCGATGTTTATCGTTCGCTGATTGTAGGTTTTCGCATTTTCTTCGATTTTTTCGAGTGCTGGTTCAGTGATAACCGGGTTGGACGAAATACACCCCGTCAATCCGAAGACGCAAACAAAGCCAATAGAGTTTAGTAGTTTCATGTTCATCCCCCAATGAAGCCTCGACTATGGCGGTCGAGTGGAGGGATGACAGTGAGAAAACTCACGAACGGCAAGGATTTGCTTGAATGACCCCTGAAACCCGTGCGCGGCCACTTGGCCGACTAATCGTCCGACAGAATTGTCCGGAAGAAATAATAACCCATCACCGACAGCAGCAGGACGCCGAGTAAAATCAGGAATGGCGGTAAGAAAACCGCGAGTTCGCTTTCCACGGTCGCATTCGATTGGACGAGGCCAAACTGGCTTGCAACGCCATAGCCTCCGAGTGCCGCGCCGATCAGAGCCAAAAGCCCAAACGGCAAGGCGGCTAGGAACGTGTTCTCACGGGCTTCGGCTGCCATAGTCTCATCCAGCTCCACCGCGCGATCGATGCTCTCTTGCGAAACTTCCACCTCTTCCAAGTCATCGATGACACTTTGCGTCGGATCGAGCGTCAGGACCGGATCGATTTCGTTGACCTCTGGCTCTAGCGGCGCATCGAGGTGCGGCGGCGGCGGCAAGTCTTCTCGCTGCGGCCAAACAGATTTGGTGACCTCGCTGACAGCGGTCTCGCCAGCAAGTTCAGAGATCGCAGCCGTAATTTCTTCCGGTGACGCCCCGTCGGTGGACATATCAGGCTCGGAGACATTGATCCCATCTTCGCCCAGAATGCGGACCATTTGCTGGCGTACGGATTCAGCCGCTTCTTCCGTCGCCGTTCTCAGCGTGGAATTCGGTGCCTCTTCCGACGCCTCGATTACAGGATCAGGTTCCGGAATATGCTCGACCAGAATTTCCCGCGGCTTAGGCAGCGCTGGGGTCGCTTCAGAATCGTGCAGGGCGCGATAGAGGCGCGACGACGCGATGGGCATTCGGCCCGGTGCGTTCAAAAATAGAGCCTTCTCGGCGGCTCGGCGACGAACCAATGCATCCACAATCTGAACCCGCCCGCCAATTTTGGCGCGGCGCCAATGGTCAAAGGCCTGCGCAGCTTCGAGACGATTGCCGCCATTGATGCTGGCCACGACGTCAGAGCTCGCAAATGCTTTCGGTCCGATATTGAACGCAAGGGAGACGAGCGCATCGAATTCGTTCTGCGTCATCGGTGCGAGCACGCAACGCATAACATAGCGCTCTACCGGCGGTAGATCATATTCACGCAGGATGGCTTCGGCTTCGGTCTCGCTGACTCGCGTTCCCTCGCGCGCACGGCGCATGTGTCCGTAGCCAATGATCCAACGACCATTGGGCAAGGATTCTGAGCGTGCGCGAAACCCCTCAAACGCCTTAATGACGTCTAGTCCCGCTTGAGATGTGCGCATGTTTAATGCCATCACCTGCTCCGGTTTGGGACAGCTTATCT
>CAYNUI010000119.1:0-8472 GCA_964400185.1 uncultured Hyphomonas sp. | reverse complement strand
GGCGGCGCGTTCCAATATGCTCAGCGTGACTGGTCGCGCCTGGTCTACGCTTTTGGCGATGCTGGAACCCTGGTGCATCCGCGTTATGAATCCTCCGAGCGTGAGTTGGATGCGAGCCGTCCGATTGCTCTACCGGCGCCAGGCGCAAGCAACGCCGCACCGAGCGCGCCGCGCACCGAAGTCGTGACGCCGCCGCTCGATTATGTCCCGAGCGAAGATTAGAGCCGCGTCCCGTGAAACACAGACTCGACTTCCTGCCTCCCGTCATTCGGTTCGCTATGGTTGGGGCGTTCGCTTATGTCGTGGACGCCGCATCCCTGCTCGCGCTGAACGAAGTTATGCACGTCGTGCCCGCCCGTTTGATCGCATTTGGCATTGCTGTGACGACGACCTTTGTTCTGAATCTGTGGCTCACATTTGAGGGCTTGATCGACCAGTCATTGTTCAAATCCTATATCAAATATGTTTCAGCGAACTCGGTTGGTGGCGTCATCAATCTGATCGTCTCGACGGCGCTTCTATTGCAGAACTTTCCGTTGATCAGCACGCCGCTTGTCGCCGTCGCCTTTGGCTCTCTCAGCGGTCTTGCCGCAAATTACACGCTGTCCAAGCGCTTCATTTTCCTGACCAAGAAGCAAGACGATTAGTCTGATCGACGTAAAACCACAGCAAAATAGAGCCTCAGGCTTCCATAACGCCATTGTCATCCCCATCTATGCAAATTCGCGATAGGGACTATTCGCGATTGAGGGAAAGACGCTGCCGATGATCGGGGCTATGACCCTCACCAACGATAGAACTGGATCGGATGCCTCGCTGGAGGGTCTGCGAAGGGGAAAAGGAGGACCATAATGGCCAACACAACTGCGAGCCGTGCGCTCACGCTGAGCCCCGAACAAGGCCTCAGCCGCTACCTCTCAGAAATCCGTAAATTTCCCATGCTCAGCAAGGACGAAGAGTTCATGCTCGCTAAAAGCTGGCAAGAGCACGAAGACACTGAAGCCGCCGAAAAGATGGTGACCTCGCACCTGCGCCTCGTGGCGAAGATTGCGATGGGCTATCGCGGCTATGGCTTGCCCATGGCCGAGGTGATCTCGGAAGGCAATGTCGGCTTGATGCAATCGGTGAAGAAATTCGTCCCCGACAAGGGCTTCCGCCTGGCGACCTATGCCATGTGGTGGATCCGTGCGAGCATTCAGGAATACATCCTGCGCAGCTGGAGCCTCGTAAAACTCGGCACAACCGCCGCGCAGAAGAAGCTGTTCTTCAATCTGCGCCGCATGAAAGGCGAGATTGACGCGCTCGATAATGCGCAGCTGAAGCCGGATCAGGTCAAACACATTGCCGACAAGCTCAACGTCTCGGAAAAAGACGTGATCTCTATGAATGGCCGTATGAGCGGCTCTGACGCCTCTCTGAATGCGCCGATGGGCGCTGAAGGCGACATGGAGTGGCAGGATTGGCTCGAAGATGATGAGCCGAACCAGGCCGAAGAGTTTGCTCGGACGCAAGAATTCGACGCCCGCATGGAGCTGTTGCAGACCGCCATGGCAGACCTGTCAGAGCGCGAGCAGCATATCCTTCAGGAACGTCGCCTGACTGATGAACCAAAGACGCTTGAAGAGCTCTCTGAGGTCTACAATGTCAGCCGCGAACGCATCCGCCAAATTGAAGTGCGCGCGTTTGAGAAGCTCCAAAAAGCCATGCAAAAAATGGCTAAAGAGCAAGGCTTGCCCATGGGGGTTTAACGCGATTGCGCGCACCCGACACTCAACTGATTACCGAGAGGGGCGATCCACGGATCGCCCCTTTTGTCAGCGTGCGCGAGCGCGATCTGACCGGTGGGACCGACGGTCGCTTCATTGTTGAAGGCAAAGTGCCGCTGCAAATCTTACTCACGAGGTCGCGCTTTGAATTAGAAAGCCTGTTCCTGTGCGAGACGCGGCTGGAACCTCTGGCGGATGTGTTGAGTGACCTCTCGCCTGACATCCCGATCTATACGGCACCGCAGAGCCTGATGGATGAGATTGTCGGTTTTCCGATTCATCGCGGCGTCTTGGCCTGTGCCAAGAAAGGGGCGGCTTCTGATCTGGAGGCTCTGATTGACAGGGACGCCGAAAAACACACGCTCCTGGTCCTCAATCAGCTCTCAAATCACGACAATGTCGGGGCCGCGTTCCGCAATGCTGCGGCCTTTGGCGTCGATGGCGTGATCTTGGACGCAGGCTCATGCGACCCGCTCTATCGCAAATCAATCCGCGTCTCGTCAGGAACGAGCCTTTGGCTTCCTTATCACCATGGCGGGACGGGTCTTGAGCAGATCGAGCGCCTAAAAGCGGCCGGATATACGATCTGGGCGATGACGCCGCGCACAGAGGGAGCGTCGCTTTATGACCTCCCCGTACCAGACAAGCTCGCCATATTGCTCGGTGCGGAGGGTCCGGGCCTTCCGGAGGCCTTAATCAACGTCGCCCAACCGGTTCGAATCCCAATGTCGGCGGGCTTTGATAGCGTTAATGTCGCGACGGCTGGCGCAATCGCTCTGTCGCATGTATTCAGGCCGCGTTAGGCTTGGGTGGCAGCGGCGAATAGGAGTTTCGATGCGCTATATCGTGACGGGGGGATACGGCTTTATCGGCTCTGCAGTGGTGCGCCAATTGAGCGCTGCAGGCCATCAAGTCTTCAATCTCGATAAGAAGACCTATGCCGCAAATCCCGCTGCCATCGCCGATTGCGATGTCGAGAATGTGCACGCTTGCATCACCGACCGACAAGCGGTCGCGGCCCTGTTTAAAGCCGCCCGCCCAGACGCGGTGATCCACCTCGCCGCCGAAACCCATGTCGACCGGTCGATTGACGGGCCTAGCGCCTTCATGATGACCAATGTCGATGGCACGTTCAGCCTGCTCGAAGCCGCGCTTGCCCATTGGCAGGAGACCGATAAACCAGATGCGTTTCGCTTCGTACACGTATCGACCGATGAAGTGTTCGGCGATCTCGGCCCGGATGATCCGCTGTTTGACGAAGAGACGCCCTATAAGCCGTCCTCGCCCTATTCCGCGAGCAAGGCCGCCAGCGACCATATCGCCCGTGCCTGGCAGCGCACTTATGGATTGCCGACGGTCGTCACCAATTGCACCAATAATTTTGGCCCCTGGCAGAATGCCGAAAAGCTAATCCCAACCGTGATCCGCAAAGCCATTCTCGGCGCACCGATCCCGATCTATGGCGACGGGCAAAATGTCCGCGATTGGCTCTATGTCGAAGACCATGCGCGAGGCTTGATTGACGCCTGCCGAGCGGAGATCGGAGCGACGCTTCTTTTCGGGGCCCGCGCTGAGCGCACCAATCTCGATCTCGTCAAATCGATTTGCGCGCTCTTAGATGAGCTTCGCCCATCATCTCAGCCTTATGCTGACCAGGTGGAATTCGTCACCGATCGCCAAGGCCATGACCGGCGTTACGGAATTGATCCAAGCAGCGCCGAACGTCATCTCGATTGGCGCCCGGAACACTCCTTGGATGCAGGATTGCGCGAGACGGTGGCCTGGTATCTGGAAAACCTAGGCGATGATCTCAAAGACGTCGATGACCGCCTCGGGCTTGCCCGCGCCTAGTCCGCGCTGAGGCGGCGAATTGTGGCGGCGACATCTGCTCCGAACGCGTGATGCGGCATATGCCCACCATCGGCGAGTTTCACGAGTTCAAGCCCATCGACTTGATGCTTCAGCTTACCCACATGCAATTGCGGACTGATCACCGTGTCGAGCGCGCCGGAGAAGACCACCGTCGGCACCTTGATCTCATCATAGCGCTCTTGTTGCGCCGCCAATTGCCCGCGCAAGGCGTTGACGTCTTTGGCATTCGAGGAAAAATTTGACGGTCGGAACAAAAGACCAATCCCCGAATTATCAAAATAGTCCGCCGGCGCAGGCTTCGGGGAGAAGACATTCGTAATGCCGCTGCGCACCTGGCCCGGTCCGACAATCGGTACGAGCTGCGTAAAAGCCGGACCGATGACCGGATGGCTCGCATATTTATTGTACCAGGCCTCGCCGCCGCCCCCCCAGTCATGCGAGACTGGCGCCAACAAAACTAAGCCATCGACTAGGTCCGGATGGTCTAAAGCCAAACGCAATGAGACCGCGCCGCCGAAGCTGTGACCGACGATTACGGCCTTCTGGTTCGGCGCGAGAGACCGCAACACGCCCGCCGCTTGCGCCGCCTGAACCTCGAGCTGTTCGGCCCCACTCAGCCGCTCAGAATGCCCATGGCCAGGGCGATCCATCATCAAGATTCGATGCGTGTCGGAGAGCCGCGGTGCGAGTGACCAAGAAAATTCCCTTGCATTTGCCGACGCCCCGTGGATCATCAAAACAACCGGGCCTGCCTCGCCTTGTTTCAAGACATGGACGTCTGCACCATTGACCTCGACCAAGTCGCCGCTGGCCGGATGCTGTTTGGTGATCCGGCTCGCATAGAGCGCACTGTTCACCCACAGAGCGAGGCCCAAAAGGGCCACGATCCCAAGTCCAATTGTTAGCATCTTCACACCGGCTGGCCTTCCTGTTCGCGCCGTATGCGACTTATGCCGCGCTTGGCCGAAGGAAAGAGGGGATAGATTTCGAGGGCTTTTTGATAGGCGCTCACAGCTTCATCTTTCGAGCCGAGACGCTCAAGGACTGCACCGAGCCCGCCCCAAGCGCCAAAGTGACGTGGCTCCAGGCGCAGCGCCTCATTCACGTCCCGCAGCGCTTCAGAATAGTTTTCTTGAGCCAGAAACACCGTCGCCCGGCGGTTCCACGCTTCAGCATAGCCCGGCTGGATCGCGATCACCCGGTCATACATGGCGCGGGCATGCTCCAAATCGCCGAACGCCTGAGCGCGGATGGCTCGCTCCATGATCAGATCCGCCGCATCCGACCCGCTCTCCATCCAAGAGGCCCAGATATCGAGGGCGATATCATTAGCTTCTTCTTCGCTAGGCGCGGTTTTCAGCTCCTCGAACATTTCGTCCGAAGGGCCAAAATCCGGGCTGCTCACGAGCAGAAGTCCAGCAAAGGCGAGAGATTTGAACATGGGTCAGACTATGGGCGGTTCAGTTCAGCGTGCCAAGAAAAATCGCGGAGATCCGCTGTATGCATTTGAAATGGGGCTAAAATCCGAGCGATTCTGCAATCGCTTTTACCTTCGCTTCCCGATCTGGCATCGCCGCTTCCACCATCTTGTGATAGCGCGCCAAGAGCTTCTCAGAGGCTTTGTCCGGCGAGCCCGAATCGAAAGGCGGATTCGGGTCATACTCGATACTGAGCTGAATGAACCGGGCAAACTCCTCCCCGCGAATGCGCGCCGCCAGCGACAAGGCAAAATCGATCCCGGAGGTCACACCGCCACCAGAAAAGCGGTTCCGGTCCTCGACAATGCGCTCACGCACAGGTGTCGCCCCGAAGAATTCGAGCTGATCGATCGAGGCCCAATGGCAAGCTGATTTGTAGCCTTTGAGCAGACCTGCCGCGCCCAATACCAGAGACCCGGTACAGACACTGGTTACCCATTGTGCGGTCTCAGCGGTTTTGCGCAGCCAAGCGAGGACGGTCGCGTCCTGCATGATCTCAACCGTCCCGAAGCCACCTGGCACGCAGAGGATATCGACCTGATTGATCTCTTCAAAAGTCGCTGTCGGAAGCAAGGGAAACCCGGCATCGGTCGGCACCGGCTCGGTATCTTTCCAAACCAGGTTCAGCGTCGTGTTTCCAAGCCGCGACAGAACTTGCGCTGGACCGGTCAGATCGAGCTGCGTGACGTTCGGAAAGACAAGAAAAGCGACAGATAGAGGCGTTAATTCGGACATGGCCATCTCCTTTTTGGTGAATGGCCCAGGCGAACGGCTCTGATTGAAACGGATCGACGCTCCCCAGTGGTGCTCCACTTCAAATCGCCAGTTGCGTCGATAGATATAAAATATGCTGAGATAGACGCCTCGTCTATCACAATCTTAGAGCAGACCTTCGGAAATCAAGCGCGCCTCGAACCCGTCCGCGCCCGTAAAATGGTGTGCCTTGATGCCAAGTCGTTCAGCCGCCTCACAGTTGTTTTCGCGATCATCCGCGAACAACACGTCACCGGGATCCGGATGGCCCATGCGCGCCAAAGCGATCTCATAAATCTCGCGACTCGGCTTCACGACTTTCTCTTCGCCTGAGACGACCACATCGCGCAGCAATTTGATCATGGGAAAAGCGTCAAACGTTTCTTGCGCGACCTCAGCCGGTAAGTTGGAGAGCCCAAACATCGGAGTGCGCTTTTCTTCGAGGCGCGACATCAAAGCGGGTATGCCCGGCACATAACCCTCGAACATATCCAGCCAGCGTGTCCGCCAGGCTAGAATTTGCGATTCATACTGAGGATATTGCGCGATAAGCGGTTTTGCATTGTCTGCCATGGAAACGCCGCGATCATGGTGAACATGCCAATCCATGTTACACACATCGCGGACAAAGGCTGCAGCCTCTGCTTCAGTTTCGAAGTATTCGCGGTAGAGCCGGATCGGTTGCCAATCGACAACCACATGGCCCAGATCGAAGAGGACGATGCGAGCGCTCACAGGAGGCTCACCTGTTCATATAAGGCTCAGCCCTGTTTCGCTTTAAAGCGTGGGTCTGTCTTATTGATGACATAGGTCCGACCACGACGGCGAACGACCTTGCAGTCACGGTGGCGCGACTTGAGTGCTTTGATCGAGGATTTCACTTTCATGGCTTTGGCCCAAACGTTAGAACAGTTTTTACGAAAGCGCGGGACATACACATCGGGCATGCTCGAGTCAATCACAGCTTACAGACCTTTACGCAAAGGGGTGCGTTCTATGACCGATTTCATTTGGAAAAGGCCTGTTTATGGGCTGCTGGCAGGCGCCGCATTGATGACGGCCTGCGCCGCATCTCCACAGTCTGAAACGCCGACGGTGAGCACGCCGGCAGAAAACGGTGCTGAAACGGGCGGAACCAGTGCCGAAGCGCCAACTATGGCACCGTTCACCGCCTCAGGAAATTCAAGCATGGACGCCTGGCGAGACGATTTCGCCTCGCGCGCTGTTGCCAATGGGCGTGATCCAGCCGTGGTTCACGCCACGCTGGCCAGTATTTCCCCGCTCGAGCTTTACTTAAGCGAAGACGTCAACGTTGCGCGCACCGGCATTGAAGACCAAGCCGAGTTTGCCAAACCGATCTGGGACTATGTCGCCTCGGCCGTCACATTCGATCGCAAGACTCGCGGCGCGGAAAAGCTGACGGAGCTCGCCGCAACATTCGACCGAATCGAAGCGGTTTATGGCGTCGATCGCGAAGCGATTACTGCGATATGGGCCATGGAAACCAATCTCGGCTCTTATATCGGTAATTTCGACGCTGCGAACACGCTCGCCAATATGGCCGTGGAAGGCCGTCGTCAAAGCTTTGCCGAAAGCGAATTGATCGCGCTAATGAAAATGCAGGAACGAGGCGACGTGACCCGTGACCAGCTCACCTCTGGTTGGGCGGGCGCAATGGGACACACGCAATTCATGCCCTCCACATTCCTCACCTATGCGGTCGATTTCGACGGAGATGGCAAAAAGGACCTTTGGAACAGCCCGGCCGATGCATTGGCCTCGGCTGCAAACTATTTGCGCGCATCAGGCTATCAAAAGGATGTGCCATGGGGCGTCGAAATCCTCGCACCGGCCGGATTTGATTGGTCGCTCGCAGACGGGGAGGACCGACGCCTCTCGACGTGGACGAGTTATGGGCTCTCGCCGATGACAGGCGGTACATTCGAGGCCCCAGAAACGGCCTATGCCGAGCTGTGGCTCCCCACGGGAGCAACTGGCCCGAAATATCTGCTGTTCCAGAACTTCGACGTCTACAAGACCTATAATCGCTCAGACAGCTATGCGTTTTCCGTCGGCTTGCTGACCGATGGGGTGGCTGGAAAGACCGGCCCTATCGCTGTTTGGCCGACCGAGCTCGAACTCCTCACGCGCCGAGACATTATGGTGCTGCAGGATAATCTCAACCGCTTGGGCTATGATGCGGGCGCTGTTGACGGCATTGCCGGACGCGGCACCAAAGGCGCGCTTCGACGCTTTCAGAAGGCAACCGGGATCATCCCGGCAGACGGATACCCCACCACAGTGGCCTTGGACCAAGTGCTGGCAGCGAGCTAAGCCTCAGTCTCCTCGTCTGCTTCGCCGACACCAGGCGCGATGGCTTTCCAAGCGAAGAGCGCCATTGCGATCAACAGTCCGACGCAGATCCAAAACGGCAAAGATGGGTCAACAAACTCATACAAGAACAAGCCGAATAAGGGCGTGATGATATAGCCCATGCCATTGGCAGAAATCACCAATCCCGCGACATTGCCCTGAAGCTGCGGAGACACCGCGAGCGAGGCACCGCTGGAAAAGCCAGGGCGCGTCAAACCTTGTCCGATGCC
>CAYNUI010000118.1:0-8489 GCA_964400185.1 uncultured Hyphomonas sp. | reverse complement strand
GCCGACGGCCTCGCGCACATCTGCATCTTCAATCACCAGAGGCGGCGCGAGACGCAGCACATTGTTCCCTGCAACGCCGACCAATAGACCCCGTTCGCGGCAAGCATTCTGAACTGGCTTTGGCAGGGCTTTTAGCTTGAGACCTGTGAGCAAGCCTTTGCCCGTGACGCCCTCGACCTTGTCCGGATGGCTGTCCGCGAGCGATTTGAGGCCTTGCGCAACTGTTCCCGACACGCGGCGTACGCCCGCTAAGAAGTCTTCGTCAGCGATGATATCCCACACCACATTGCCGACCGCCATGGCCAGCGGGTTGCCGCCATAGGTTGAGCCGTGGCTACCCGGCTGCATAACGCTGCCAGCAGCTTCAGTGGTTAAACACGCGCCGAAGGGAAAACCGCCGCCGACGCCTTTGGCGACACACATAATGTCGGGTTCAGCATCGGTGGCCCATTCATGCGCGAAGAGCTGTCCGGTCCGGCCCATGCCGCATTGGACCTCATCATAGATGAGCAACGCGCCGCGCTCGTCACAGAGCTTGCGCAGTTCCGTCAGGCAGGTTTCAGGGATCGCCCGCACACCGCCCTCACCCTGAACCGGCTCAACCAAGACCGCGGCCGTCTTTTCAGTGACCGCTTTGTCGAGCGCTTCGTGATCGCCAAACTCAATTTGCGTAAAGCCCGGCAATGCTGGGCCAAAGCCTTCGAGATATTTGGGATTGCCGCCAGCATTGATCGCGCCGAGCGAGCGGCCATGGAAGGCCCCGCTAAAGGTGACGATCTCATAGCGGTCTTCGTCACCGTTGGCCCAATGATATTTCCGGGCCGTTTTTAACGCGCATTCGATCGCTTCTGTGCCTGAATTGGTGAAAAAGACCCGATCTGCGAAAGGCAGGCGATCACACATTTTGCGCGCCAGTTCTTCGCCAGCTGGCACCCGGAACATATTCGAGGTGTGCCAAAGCTTCGCGGCCTGACCCTGAAGTGCTTCCACCATCGCTGGATGAGAATGCCCGAGCGCGCTCACCGCGATCCCGGCCACAAAGTCGAGATAGGATTTACCCTCTTCGGTGATCAAACGGACGCCTTCACCACGCTCAAATGCTTCTTCCGGGGGACGGTAAACCGGCATGATATGCTGACGCGGATCGGACATGTGATTCTCCTGTCTGACGAATTTATGGAACTGTTTTGCCCTGACCGCACGCTTGGCGAGGGTTAGTTGGAAAGTCAACAATAGACCTGAAGAGGGCATATTTCGACGAGTCGCGCTACAATTGTGACACACTCATGTCTTAGAACACGGAATCGACGAACAAATTTTCCTTACAAAATTTTCAGATCGAATTTTGAGCCTTTGTCGTTGACGAAATTCGATAAACTGTTATTGTTTTTCAATAATAAATGACATGGCGGTTTCAAAACCCCCTCTCTCCCCTTGAGCGCCGTCATGTTGATAACTCTCACTCCAATCATCTTGGCGACTCCCTTTTGGGGGTCGTTTTTCTTTGTGAGATGTACGGGAAAGAAAAAAGGCGCGACCCAAAGGTCACGCCCGAAAAGTGATTGCAGCGTTTCCTCCCAGAAACTTGCAAGACCTGTATTGCCACAATGTCGCAGGGCGTCAACCCATTTGTGACACGTTCTTAACAAAATTTTCGAAAACCTCATTCTGCTGCAAATACACTTGATCGATAGTTGTAATTGAGACCATTCCGGCGCCGGATTGCGACAAAGCCCGCGCCACGCTTCGAGCTTGTTTAGAGGGACAAAGCGCGGTGCGATCCGAGAGCGGATCCAATCCGTGCTTCTCAATTTCAGATTGCGATAGCGGCTGAGAGAATTCCAAACGGGCGAGCGTTTTCGCTTTCGCGGTTGCTTCCACCCCATCGAGTAAGACGCGTAGCGCTGTGCGTGCCTCTTCGCTCCAATTAGCATTGAGCGATCCAGACAGGGCCGCCTCGCTCTTCAAAATGACGCCGTCTTTTAAGATCTTCAGGTCATTGGCCTTCAGCGTCGCCCCGGTCGATGTGATGTCGACAATCACCTCGGCTGAGCCGGAGGCAGGTGCGGCTTCGGTCGCGCCGGCGCTCTCGACCAGGCGATATTCCCCCACCGCGCGTTCGGAGAAGAACTTTCGAGTCAGCCGCAAATACTTCGTCGCGACTCGCATCCGCCGTCCGTGGCGCTCCCTAAACAAGGCTCCTGCCGCTTCGAGGTCGGCCATCGTGTCCACATCCAACCAGGCTTGGGGAACGGCGACGATGACATCAGCGCCGCCAAACCCGAGACGACGAAGCACTGAGACATCACGGTCTACGTTAGCAGACAGATCGCGCAAAAGATCTTCGCCCGTAATCCCTATGTGAATCTGTCCAGAGATCAGGCCTTCGGCAATCTCGCGTGCCGATAAGAGCATGACATCGACATCGCTCAGCCCGCTCAGCTCAGCACTATATCCGCGTCCGCCGCCCTTTTGCCGGAGCTTGAAACCACTTTTGGAAAGCCACTCTTCAGACTTCTCTTTGAGACGACCTTTAGAGGGGATTGCAATCGAGAGCCGGGTCATTGGGTCACTCCTCCCGCGCTGGTCAGCCGGTGTGGAATGACGATGCCGCCAATCGCGGTTGCTGACACCTCACCCCCAGAAAGGTCTGTGAGCAGCGCATCGTAACGTCCGCCCGCGGCGAACGGGCGCTTCTTGCCTTCGTCGGTGGCGTCCGGCGTAATCTCAAACACAAAGCCATCATAATATGTAAAGCGTCGACCAAACTGAGTGGCGAACCGTGCGCCCTTAATCAGGCCGGAAAACGCGGTGGCAGCGAGCCGAGCCATGCGATCTTCAAACCGATCCAACTTATCTGACAAGGCGCTCAGGCCCGCGCCGGCGGCCAAATCTTTCAAGCGACCTGCCGCCTCTCCGATCGGGGCATCTAGAGACAACACCTGGTCCAAGAGTTGAGACTGGTCGTCGGTTAGCGAGACATTGGATGCACTTGCCCGTTGGTGGAGACGTTCAACAATCTCATCGGCGGAGCGTTCGCCAACTGGCTGCACCCCAGTCATCGCGAAGATGTCGTCGACAAAGGCGCCGACCTCTTGTCGGCTCATGCCATGCAGCCGAGAGGTGATCCCACCGCCTGCACGATCCGTCCCTTTAAGATAAGCCCGCACGCCCCCTTCTTGCCGAAAGGCGCGTTTCAAACCCGCAGCCATATCTGCTTCAAGACCGATCGCATCGACGAAAGCCGGGAACACAGAGAGGTCGCCAAATGTTGCGACCCCCGTTTCGACCCCTGCTGCCGCGCTCGCCTCAGCCAGGGTCTCAAAGATCCAGATATCTTCGTCGACCCCGCGAGCTCCGCCAAATCGCTCAAGACCGATTTGCTCATACTCGACAGGCTCTCCAGCAAGGACGGGGAGGCGGAAGACCGGCCCCCGATAGCGCCGGATCGTTTCTTTACGCTCGCCGCCGGCGCGCGATGCGATTTCCGTTCGCGCTACGGGCAAAGTCAGATCTGGACGCAGCGCCCACTCTTTTCCCTCAGCATCGATAAAGGTGCAGATCCGATTGCGCACCACTTCTCCGGAGAGCTCCAATGGCACGGAAGCTTCGATCGTGACGGGCGGGTTTACAAGTTCGCCGCCGCGTGTCGCCATCGCTTCAAAGGCTTTGTCGGCGCCGGTCATTGGTCGGCCTCCAAGATCTCGCGAATACGGGCGATCATCTCACCGCGCGGTGCTTGGAACTGACCTGGACGCGCTTCGCGATACTCTTGATTGCTCTCGATCGCTGCCGCTTGGCGAGCGCCTTCTTTGAGGTCTTTGATTGTGACCACGCCTTGTTCGAGCTCATCACTGCCGACCATGATCACGGCAGGCGCGCCGCGGCGATCCGCGTATTTCATCTGCGGACGCATGCCTGAGCTACCCATATAAGCTTCAGCGCGGATGCCGGCCGCGCGCAGTTCGGTCGCGAGCTTCAGAGCCTCGCTCGGATCTTCGCGATCCATGTTGAGGATCACGACGGGCCCATTGAGCTGATCGATCGCGCCGCTAATCGCAAACGCTGCCGCCAGGCGACTGATGCCGACCGAGAAGCCTGTGCCCGGAATACGCTCGCCGGTGAAGCGCGCGATGAGATCATCATAGCGTCCGCCGCCACCCACAGAGCCGATCCGCACCGTGTTGCCGTCTTCATCAATCGTATCTTTGAGAAGCTCCGCCTCGTAGACAGGTCCAGTATAGTATTCGAGACCGCGCACGACCGATGGATCAAACGTGACATCGGGCTCTGGCGCACCAAGCGCTTCCAAAGCGCGCGTGATGGCGTCGAGCTCAGCCAGCCCGGCCGCCCCTTCTTCGCTGGTACCAACCGCAGCGCCGAGCGCTTCCAGCGTTTCGCCGCGAGTCGCGCGGCCGGCTTCGGCAAAGGCGAGCACGCGCTCAACCGCCGCTTCATCCAGTCCTGCGCCTTTGGTAAAGTCGCCGCTTTCATCCATGCGTCCCGCGCCGAGCAAGTCGGCGACGCCGCTGACGCCGAATTTGTCCAGTTTGTCGAGCGCGCGCAAAATCGTCAGCCGGACCGTTTCGTCCGTCGCCCCGACGCCGTTCAGCACCGCGTTCAGCAACCGGCGTGTGTTGACGCGGATCGTGAACTCACCCGCTTCAGCACCGGCCGCGCGCATGGCTTCTGCCGCCATGGCGATCATTTCGGCGTCGGCATGCGCCCCTGCCGCACCAATCGTATCCGCGTCGCACTGCAAGAATTCACGGAACCGACCTGGTCCTGGCTTCTCATTGCGCCACACCGGACCCGCTGCATAACGGCGGAACGGTTTGGGAAGGGTCTGCCAATTTTCCGCGGCAAATCGTGCGAGCGGGGCGGTGAGATCATAGCGCAAGCTCATCCACTGCTCATCATCATCCTGAAGCGCAAAAACGCCCGCATTTGGCCGATCTTGATCGGGAAGGAATTTGCCCAGCGCATCAGCAAACTCGAACGCACCGGTATCAAGGCCCTCAAAGCCCCAGCGCCGATAGACGCCGGTAATCTTCTCGATCATCTCCTGCTCGGCATGAATCAGAGCTTCTCGCTTGTCCGGAAAACCACGCGGTTTTCGAGCCAGATCGATCGGTTTCGGTGTCTTATTTTTGCCCATAGCCAGGCCTTTGTCTTAGGTCGCGGTTCGCATAGACGAAGCCGCACTTTGTGTGAAGCTTTGGATGCCGAGCTGAGAATACCCCAACGACCCGGCAAAGGTCGGATCGGCGAACCCTTCAGTGTCTGGCCAAATACGAGATTTGAGGATTGAAAACACAAGGCGCACCGAGATCATTCGCGCCTCTTTTGGACGCGTCAGGTCAAATGATGATGGTGATGCAATCTTGTTTTCATGCGGCGGCGAGTACGTGATTGAACCTCTAACGTCAAGCCTGAGCCTTGATCTTATTCATGAAAAATCATTCCAATTCGATAAAATTTGAAGAATTGATCAACCTTAAGTTATCGCCTCCCCTCTATAAATGACGGCAGCATAAGGCGGATCTAGTGAAACGATTTTTTGTTACTCTACGAGCCATGTCGCCGAGCACGAAAGTGGTCCGAGACGATGGCAGCTTTATTTTGTCGACGGAGGATATCCAGCGTCGACGGATGCTGTTTGTCTGTTTTTTCGGTCTGATCACGACGGTTGCTTACACGACCCTGCAAGTCTTTGAGCTTGGCTTTCAGACCACAGCGCTGCTGAATATTGGCACAGGCATCGTCGGCGTCATCGTCTGCGTGATGGGTCTGAACGCAGCGCTGTGGCGCGAACGTCCGCAACCGATCATCCGTGTTTTATTGCTCGCCTTCTCAGCTTTGCTTTGGATTGAAATTGGCTTTGCGGGCGGCGTTACGGGCTATCACATCGGGATCCTTCCGATCTTACCCGTGATCGCAGCCATTCTCCTAAGCGCGCGCGACACCATTCTGTTCACGACGCTGAACCTGCTCGTGGTGGTTGGCATTGCCGGACTAGCTTATAACGGGTCGTATCTGCCCGCGTTTGAAATTGCACCACGAACGGACTTGATGCTGTCCACCTTCATTATATTGACGGCCATCCTTGGTTGCGGCGGCGCTGCGGTGACCATGGTGCATCAAAGTGAAAAGGTGAACCGCCAGCTATTGGAACTGGTCGAGTATCAGTCGCACTTGGCGGCGCATGACAGTCTGTCGGGTCTTGGCAATCGGATCCGTCTCCAGCAGCGCTTTGAAAGCCTGCAAGAAGGCGAGTCTTTTGACCTCCTTTTGATCGATTTGGATGGGTTTAAAGCGGTCAACGACACCTATGGCCACAATGCCGGCGATTATCTGATCAAAGCGATGTCTGAGCGCCTGCGTGAAGTTACAGATGATGAAGACCTACTGGTCCGCCTCGGCGGTGATGAATTTGTCATCCTGCTCGAGAACGTCGATGGCACGATGGGCAGCATTCGCAAATACGCTGAGTATCTGATCGATATTATCAGCCGTCCTTATCTCTGGGACAAAACGGTCCTGCGCTGCTCAGCTTCGATCGGTCATGCGCGGTATCCAACGCATGCCGCATCGCCGAGCAAAGTCCTTAGCCTCGCTGATAAAGCGCTCTATCAAGCCAAGAATGCAGGCAAGCATCAGTGCGTGACCTATGGGGCCAAGCCAGTGCCGAAACCGGCTCGCAAACCCCGGTCCATGTCGGCATAGTGCTGAAACACAACGCAAAATTGCCGCAATCCACGCAAAACTGCGCCTAAAATCTACGTAACAGTGCATATTCGTAAGAGCCGGGGCTTCCTGCGGCAATCGAACCGTGGTTCAACAGCCGCCAGATTAAACCCTGCTCTTAAAGACGGGTTTGGAAATAAAGGGCTGGACCATGACGACACTTGCACTTGTAGATGATGACGAGAACATCGTCGCCTCTTTGAAAATGTTCTTTGAGGCCGAAGGCTATCAAGTCCGCACGTATCATGATGGACTCACCGCTCTTGGGGCGCTGACTGACAGTCCACCGGATCTTGCCATCCTTGACGTGAAGATGCCGAAAATGGACGGGATGGAGCTGCTCAAGCGGCTGCGCCAAACCTCCGAATTGCCGGTGATCTTTTTGACCTCAAAGGACGAAGAGATCGATGAAGTGATTGGCTTCAATATCGGCGCCGATGACTTCGTCCGTAAGCCTTGCTCGAACCGCCTTTTGTCGGAGCGCGTAAAAGCTGTGCTGCGCCGCTCGCGGTCTGCGGATTCAGCGCCAGAAGAAGGCGATGTCAAACCGATCGTGCGGGGACGCCTCACCTTGGATCCAAACCGTCATTCTTGCTCTTGGGACGGCCATCCGGTCCGCCTGACGGTGACGGAATTCCTGATCCTACAAGCCCTCGCGCAACGCCCGGGTTACGTGAAGTCGCGCGACAATTTGATGGACGCGGCTTACGATGATCAGATCTATGTCGATGATCGCACCATTGATAGCCACATCAAACGTCTGCGCAAAAAGTTCCGCGAAAGCGACAAAGAGTTTGACGCGATCGAAACGCTGTACGGCGTCGGATACCGATACAACGAAAGCTAATCATCTAAATCTAGGGGGAAAGATGAAACGAGAACTCTTAAGCGTTGCGCTCGCGACCAGCCTCATCGCCGCATGCGGGGGCGAACCGGAAGTCGTCGATCCATATGCGGATCTCGCAGAAGACACTTTGCTGGTTCGCTTTGAAGCCAACCCGGACATTGAAGAGGGCCAGTGCAACCCGAATGTCCATTATGCATTGCGGACCAGTGAAGAGTTCATTCTGATCAACGCAAATTATGAAGTCGTCGATCAAAGCCTTACCGGATCTGGCGCAAGCTTGATCAATGAGGATGGAAGCGGCATCGCGCTCACCACGATCGAACTCAACATGTTCGATCCTTACCCTCTGCCCTGCTCTGAACTGACGGTTCGGGTCTCAGATCTGACCTGTCGGACAGAAGACGATCCGGACTCGACACCCTGTCCTAATCCTCAATTCGAGGGCACGGACATGTTTGCCAGTTTTCGAGGGCTACCGAACTATTAGTTCGCCAGTTGCAACCAAGCGCGTGCAGCGGCCAAAGCAGACTTGATGTCTTCTTTGTCGAGCAGATCGGCCATTTCCTGACGACAAATCTTAGCGTCGTCACAGCCTTTGAGCACAGCCAAATTGAACCATTTGTGCGCGGCGATCAGATCTTGGTCGCAATCGACACCTTCTGAGTAAGCCAGGCCTACGCGGTACAATTCATCGCCAGTCGCAGTTGCGGCATCAAGGCCGGTCTCTGGCGCAATATCGGTTGCCATATCTGAATAAGGCATCTTCTTTTCCTCTCTCGTTTCGAGAGGTGCCCGACCCTGGTTTTCCAGGTCTCGGGACACCCACCATCATTGTCCCCAATTCCTCGGTGACAGGGGAGAATGTGCCGGACAGGATTTGCATTAAGGTTAATGC
>CAYNUI010000117.1:0-8493 GCA_964400185.1 uncultured Hyphomonas sp. | reverse complement strand
TATTCTTCGCTGTCCTATCTCTCAACCTTGCCGATCAACACGCTCAAGATCGACCGCTCATTCGTTCAAGCGGCGCGCACGCAATCAAACTTGAAAATCATGAAGTCGATTATCGGCTTGGCGAAAAGTATGGGCTTGAACCTTCTAGTCGAAGGCGTTGAGCGCAATTGGCAATTGGAAACGATTGTCGATCTCGGCTGTGAAAGGGTTCAGGGTTTCTACTTCTCGCGCCCGCTCACGTCGGCGCAATGTGCGGCGCTCTTAAGCACGTCCGCGCGCCGAGAAGCGCCGGCAAAATCGTCGCTGCGCGCGATCAGCGCTTAGTCCCAGCCTTCTCAAGCCTCCACGAAAAAGCCGCTGCCTTCCCTTTCGGGAGAAGCAGCGGCCAGTTAGACCCGCCCAGACAGGAGGGCAATAGGCGGGTTTAGCAGCCCAAAAGGCTTACAGTGAACGTGAAACCGTCAGGACAACGCGCTCGTCTGCAACGTCGCCGAGCGTGTCAGCATCATTGCCCCAGAAGCGCAGGTCGAAGTCGACATACTCAGTCGCCAGCGTCGCACCGATAGAGTAGTTGGTGTACTCTTCGATGAAGCCGTCACCGCCGTCTACGTATGAGCCGACAGAGGCGTCGAAGCCGAGGACGTCAGTGGCCGCGAAGCCAGCTGTGAAGTCGACATAAGCGGTTTCATTGTCCGGATCGATGTAGATGTAGCCACCGAGATCGATTGCACCGAGCGATCCGCCCAAGCCACCATAGATTTCAACAAAATCGAGATCACTTGTGTCTGGGTAGACATAGCCGATAACACCAACATCCCAAGCGAGACCGGCATCAGTTTCGCCAGCGAAACCGCCATAGAGGTCGAGTTCCATATTTGCGCCGCCAAAGTCGACGATAGACGCCCATGTGCCAGCGTAGAAGGCGCCGTTTGCGTAGTCGAAGCCACCTTGGATCGCTGGGTTCTCATTGTTCTGTGAGACACCACGCCAAACATAATCAGTGGTCAAAGCAACGTTGCCTGAGAATTCACCTTCGGCTGTTGCGATCGGAGCGGCTGCTGTAAATCCGCCTGCGAGCAGGGCGAGCGCGAGTCCGCGTGAAACCATTTTTCCCATCAATCTATTCCTTCCAGATATTGCGATTGGTGGGCATAAAAGAGCCGACTGCCTCGATTTTAGCCACTCAACACGGCCTGAATCGGCGCAAATTCTGGCTGCGCGCACGAAATTCGAGCAAAGGGCGCAATTTGCGCCCGTTATAGCGTCGAGTTCAGGTTTCTGCAGACAATCAGCGTGCGGAGAGTGGAGCGTAACCTAAATGCATCCCGGCATCGACCAGAAGCGTTTCTCCGGTCACATGGCGAGACGCGTCGGTAAGAAAGAAAACGGCTGAGGCTGCAATATCATCTGGACCGCTGGCGACATTCAGAGGCACCGATTTCGCCACGCCTTCCTCGAGCTTCGCATAGCTTTCCGCGTCCATTTCGTCCTTGAACCACCGTGTCCCGATAAACCCAGGACAAACGGCATTGACCCGGATGGAGGGGGCAAGGGCGCGCGATAAAGACAGCGTCATCGTGTTGAGCGCCCCTTTTGTGGCCGCATAAGCCACGGAAGACCCAATGCCTGTGACGCCAGCAATGGAAGACACGTTGAGAACAGCGCTCGCGCGTCCGGTCGTCTCATAGGCTTTGACCAAAAGCGGTTTGCAGGCTTGCATCATCAAGAATGGACCCGCCACGTTCACCGCATACGTATCCATGAAATCGGCGCGGCTGAGCGCGTCGAGATCGCTATGGTCGCGCGCATGGCGGGTGATGCCCGCATTATTGACCATAATGTCCAAATGACCCCACTGGCCCGCCGCGTCGGCGAGTTTGCGGCATCCTTCATCGGTCGAAACATCAGCAGCGACGAGCTGTGTTTGCGCGCCATGGTCATTGCACAGGGCAACCGTTTCTTCAGCGTCGCTGATCGAGCGGGTACAATTGACGATAATGTCTGCGCCGCGCTCGGCCAACATGACGGCTATCGATCGGCCAAGCCCCGTGGCTGAACCTGTTACGAGCGCCTTGCGGCCTTCTAAATCTTTCATTGTCGCTTCCTCCAGCCTTATTTGGCTGAAAGTAAGAGCACCGCGAAAAAGCGTCGATCGTCCAGCCATTGGGATCTTAAAGTCCAGCCTGTTTGTTCGAACAGCGGCAAGAGCGTGTCAATTGAGAACTTACGTGAGTTTTCCGTATGGATCATCTCTCCCTTGCGGAAGGTCACGCGTTCTGAGCCGATCTCGACGGTTTGATCGGCGAGGCTCTCTAAATGCATCTCGATCCGAGAGGCGTCGTCGTTCCATATGGCGCGATGCGCAAACCGAGTCAGATCAAATGTGCCCTCAAGCTCGCGATTGATCCTTGCCAGTAGATTGAGATTGAACTTCGCGGTGACGCCTGCCGCATCATCATAGGCGGGCACTAAGATGGACGGGTCTTTGCGCAGGTCGACGCCGATCACGAACTGGCTGTCTTTCCCGAGGAGGTCGCGGGCCGACTCCATGAACTCGACAATCTCGCTGTCACTCAGATTGCCAATGGTTGAGCCTGGGAAGAACCCAACCGGACGTCCTTCGGCGCCTGCTGGCAATCCAAAGCGGATCATAAAATCGCCAACCACCGGATGGACGGTCAGCCCCGGATAGTCTTGGCGCACTTGATCGGCGGTCTGCAGCAGAAAGGTTTCCGAGACATCGATCGGGACATAGCCTGATAGGTGCTCTAGCGCATCGAGCAAGATGCGCGTTTTAGTCGACGCGCCGGCGCCATACTCAACAAGCAGAACGTTCTGTCCGAGCGTAGCCGCGATATCCTTGGCATGGGTGCGTAAGATCGCCGTTTCGGTGCGCGTCGGGTAGTATTCAGGGAGTTCCGTGATTTGCTCAAAGAGCTGCGATCCGATCTCATCATAAAAATACTGACAGGGCAGCGACTTTTGGCTTTGTTTCAAGCCACGCAGCACATCGCGGAGAAAAACGGCGCGCGCATCCGGCGCCGGGCTGTCGAATACATCGTCCATTTTCTAGGCGTCCTTCGCGAGGCGCAATCCAGAGAATTGCCAGCGTTTGTCTGGGTGGAAGAAATTGCGATAGGTGGCGCGAATATGATCGTCTGGGGTCGCGCAAGAGCCACCCCGTAGCACCATCTGCCCACTCATAAACTTGCCATTATACTCGCCAACAGCGCCGCTCGCAGCGGAGAAGCCTGGGTAGCGCGTGAACGGCGAAGCGGTCCATTCCCAAACGTCGCCGAAGAAATAGGCTTTCGACGGATCGGTTTGGATCTGCGGTTGATAATAGCCCGCGCCAGCGAACGTTCCGACCGGCTCGGAGGCCTGCGCCGCGACTTCCCATTCTTGTTCCGTCGGCAAGCGCGCACCCGCCCAAGTCGCAAACGCATCGGCTTCATAAAAGCTGATATGGCAGACCGGGGCTTCCAGGTTCACGCGCTGCGGGCCGGATAGGGTCATTGTGTGCCAGTCACCCTCTATCTGCGTCCAATAGAGCGGTGCAGTCCATCCGTTTTCTTGCGCAGTCGCGAAGCCGTCGGACAGCCAATGGCGGGAGGTCTGATAGCCGCCATCTTGCATGAATTCGAGCCATTCGCGATTGGTGACCGCGCGGCTTGCCAGCTCAAATGACCGAATGATCACCTCATGTCTCGGTGTCTCGCAATCAAAGGCGAACGCATCGCCATTCGTACCAATCTCGGCCTGTCTACCAGGAACCGATATCCAAGTCAGATCTGCGGCCTCCAAGTTGGCCGTCTTCAGACTTACATCAGGTTTCAGCGCGGGCTGGAGCGGGTTCTGTGCGAAAAGATGGAGAATATCGGTCAGCAAGAGTTCTTGATGCTGTTGTTCATGCGCGAGCCCGAGATCTAGCAACGCGCATGCGTCTGGATGTTCGCGAAACAGCTGCGCCATGTGCGTGTCGACATGCTGGCGATAGGTGAGCACCTCTGCAAGCGACGGACGCGTCAGCAGGCCCCTCATCGGCCGCGCATGACGTTCACCGACGGCGTCATAATAGGAGTTGAAGAGGAAGCTAAAGCGCTCATGAAAGCGCACCTCGTCGCCATAGATCGGTGCGAGCATAAACTCTTCAAAGAACCAGCTCGTATGCGCCAGGTGCCATTTGGCGGGGCTTGCATCCGGCATGGATTGCGCGGTGGCGTCGGCATCGCTTAGCGTGGCGGCGAGGGCTTCGCTTTGACGTCTAACTCGATCGTAGCGGTCCTGCGGTGCGAGGGATTGAGCGAGCTGATGTTTAGGTTGTGCCATAGCGTTTTGTTTCGTGCTTAGCGTGTGTCGTCAACATGGTCTGCTGACAGTTTGGGTCAGGAGCGCAAACCCACCAGCCCCAACGGATAGTCAGCTTGCGCAACGTACTGGCTCTGACGGCCATGTCCTGTGAAGCTTTCATAAAGATGGAACGTGTCGATCAGGAACGGATCTGACCTCAGGATCTGAAAGTCCTCGCTCCACGCGCGCGCCGCCTCGAGTGGGGTTTGGTTGCAATAGGCCAAGGTAATGTGCGGATTGAACGGGTCTTGGCCGAGTTTGACGCCGAATTGGCGGGCAATCTTGCGACAGTCTCGGGCGAGGATGCTCAGCGCCTCATTCTCAGCGATCCGGGCATAAAGAGCCCGCGGTTCACGCCGTCCGAACCAACCGACCCCGGAAAGCTCGAGCTGTAAGGATGGCGCACCGATGTCGCCCAGGGCGTCCGCGATGGCATCGGCCACCTCACCATCGACGCTTCCATAGAAGCAAAGCGTGATGTGATAGTGGTCTCGCTTACGCCAACGCGCGCCATGCATCTCAACGGACAATGGCGCCAATCGTTCGGCGATGAGGTCGGGGACTGGCAAAGCAGCGAACAGACGGTGCATGGTCAACGGGGTCCTGGTGAGGCTTCGAGCATATAGGCATAAAAGAAGCCCGACCAAAGGCCGGGCTTCTAAACTCATATTTGTGCGAAGGCTTAGCCTGCGAGGGCATCCAGCTTTCCGAAATGCTCAGCAAGCAAATAATAGAACGTCACCCGCGATTTGTTCCCCCCCTCGGGCGCGAGCTTCTCGCATACGGCCGAAATCGCCGCGTCGAGTTCATCATTTGTGTGCGCCAAAGCCAATTTCCCACGGCACCATTTTTCGCGCACCCGCTGGAGCTCTGTGTCATCTGAGCATGAGACCAGCGAACTGTCGCGATTGCGCAAAGCAATGCCGAGGTGTCCCACGATCTTCTCTGCGGCCGCTTGGTTGTAGCCATTGGCGTACTTTTTGACGTTATCTTCGTATTTTGAGGCGTCAGCCATCTGTGTATCCCCTTTATTCTGCTGCGAACTGTTGTGACATATGCAGCTTGGTTAAAACTGCCCGTCAGAGCAGTTAAAGTCAAACCAATTCAACGTTGGTTATAGTTAAGGACAAGGAGACGGTTGTTCCGAATGGAGGGTGTTCACCGCCGTTTCCATCTCTTTTGTCCAGTCGAGATCAAACGCGTCGATGCAGATTTTGAGCTGGTCCATGCTCGTCGCACCGATAATGGTCGCGCCCATAAAGTGACGCGTATCGCAGAACTTGATGGCCAGCTGGGCGGGATCGACGCCGAGCTGCTCGGCGAGCACGAGGTATGACTCAATGGCTCGATCCGCTGGCGGGCTTTCATAGCGTTGCAGGCGATCGAACAATTCTTTGCGTGACCCTGCGGGCAGGGCACCATTGCGATATTTCCCGGTCAGATAGCCTTGGCCCAAAGGCGAATAGGCCAGCAAACTCACTTGCTCGCGCATGCAAACCTCTTCCAAACCGCCATCTTCGAAGGTGCGATTGACGAGATTATAAGCGTTTTGGATCGTCGCCATGCGCGGCAAGCCCCGCGCTTCGCTTTCGGCTAGAAAGCGCATCACGCCAAACGGGGTTTCATTGGACACCCCGATATGCCGGATGCGACCGGCTTTTACGTGCGCTTCCAAGTGCGCGAGAATGTCCTCAAACGGTTCGTACGGGTAGGTGTAAGCCTTTGCATCCATTCGGGTGCCAAACAGACCCGCAGCGCGATCAGGCCAGTGCAGCTGATACAAATCGATATAATCGGTTTGTAGGCGCTTTAGGCTTTTAAAGACGGCCTCGTCGACTTGTTCCTTCGTGTGTCGCGTCCATTCGACCTCCGCATCCCGTGTCCATAGCATTTTGGACAGACCAGCAATCTTGGTGGCGAGGACTACATCCTGACGACGCCCGGTTTTTTGGAACCAAGTTCCAATAATGCGCTCTGTAGAGCCTTGTGTTTCCGCCGATGGCGGCACCGAATACATTTCCGCGGTGTCCCAAAAATTCACGCCGCGCTCGAGCGCATAATTCATTTGAGCGTGGCCTTCGGCTTCGGTATTTTGTTGGCCCCAAGTCATGGTGCCAAGACAACAAGAACTGACCTGCAAATCTGTCCGCCCAAGCTGTCGCATCTCAATTGTCATAAGTGTTTCCTCAATCTTTGATCTGGTAAAACGATAGGAAGCGATTCCGCACCTGACCAGTCCGGTTTTTCTTGAAAAGCGATAAAAATGACCACATAATATAGGTAATCCGCGCGCTCGTGCGCGGGCCTTTGAAAAGAGGAAGCTATGAACGACTTCAACACGTCTATCGCCCGAGGTCGGTCGATGGATGCCAGCGTGGATGCTGGCCTTCGAACCTTTATGCTCGGGGTCTATTCCAAGCTGACCATCGGCATCGCCATAGCAGGTGTTCTGGCCTTTGTTGCTGGTACCGTGCCTGTAGTCCGCGATCTCGTCTTTGGAACACCGCTTTATTATGTGGTGATGTTCGCGCCACCTGCGCTGATCATCGGTTCTATGTTCTTTATGAAGAACCCAAGCCCAACCGGATCGGCGATCCTATATTGGGCCATCGTTGCCACCGTCGGCCTTGGTCTCGGCGTCTATTTTGCGCTCGCGCAATCCAGCATGAGCGTCACAACCGCTGGCGGGATCAGTCAATCGTTCAATTATATGACGATTGCCAAAGCCTTCTTCATTACCGCATCGGCCTTCGCCGCACTCTCGCTTTGGGGATATACGACCAAGCGTGACCTCAGTGCCATTGGCAGCTTTGCGATCATGGGAATCTGGGCGCTCTTCGCTGTCGCGGTGATCTATATGATCCTTCCTGCCGTCGGCTTGATCGAGCATTCTGGCCCTATGGAGTGGCTGATCTCTGGTGGTTTTGCGCTGCTCTCTGCGGTCCTCGTGGCCTGGCAGACGCAAGAGCTGAAAGAAGGCTATTACCAGTTTGCTGGCAATGAGCGTGGCATGGCGGTGATGACAAATTGGGGCGCCCTCAATTTCTTCATCATGTTCGTCAACATGTTCCGTTTCGTTCTGATGCTCTTGGCATCGCGCGAATAACGAACCTATCCACGGTTTTTCAAAAGCCCCGGCCCAGTGCCGGGGCTTTTTTATTTGACCTCAGTCACGGGACTCGTATTCTGGAACATCTGCAGAACATGGCGGGAGGCGATCATGCAAGAGACGGCGCTAGACACAGAGTTCAGCCCTGGAGCGGCAGCGATTTCGCGCGGCGTGCTGCGGCTCTTATCAGCCCATGGCTATGCTGGCGTGACCGAGATGACCCTCGCCAATGGCCGCCGCGCGGATGTCGCCGCGATTGGGCCCGGCGGCGAAATTACCATTGTTGAGATCAAATCCTGCGTGGCGGATTTTCGAAGCGATCAGAAGTGGCCGGAATATCGTCCCTTCTGCGATCGTTTCTATTTCGCGGTGGACCATGACTTTCCGCAAGATCTCATCCCAGATGAGACCGGCCTCATCGTTGCCGATGCGTTCGGAGGGGCGGTATTGCGCGAACCTGAATGCGAGAAATTGGTTGCCGCACGGCGCAAGGCCGTGACGCTGAGATTTGCCCGTTTGGCGGCTGCACGCCTCTGCCAGCCTGTCATTGCCTAATATGTCCTCTGGACTTGTCCCCCATTCAAACCTAGCTGCGCCTTCATGAGTCACGCTTATCCCCTCGGCAAAACCGCGCGCGATGCATTGAAGAATGCGTCCGACGCTGCGCGCACCCGCTATGAGGCGGAAGACTTGGCCGACGGCGTCACCATCCAATCGCTCGAAACCGAATGGCTGACGCCTGGCGAAAAGGATTTGCCGAAATTCTTAGAACAAGCCGACGCCAATCCAGGCCACGGCTTTGTGCAGAATTACGAAGATGGCTCCGGCAATACGGTCCTGGCAGTGACCTATTGGAAACTCGGCAAACCGATCAAGAAAACCAAACCAAAGCCCCAGCCGAAAAAGATCGCAGAGACGCCAGCGACCGACGAGGATCACACAGACGATCTCTACTTTAAGTCAGGCCGAACAAAGAAGAGCCGCCGCAAACGCTTTGTAGATCCAAACCAGATGGATCTGTTTGGAGAGAAAAA
>CAYNUI010000116.1:0-8519 GCA_964400185.1 uncultured Hyphomonas sp. | reverse complement strand
CGCGTTCAACCTGATCACGTTCAATGCTTTCGAACAAGGCTTTGAAATTGCCTTCGCCGAAGCCGTCTTTGTAATCGCCGACGCGTTGGATGAACTCAAAGAAGACCGGTCCAAGCTGCGGTTGCGCAAAGATTTGTAAGAGCAGGCGCGCCTCGCCGCCTTCGGTGGTGCCATCGAGAAGGATACCGCGGGTTTGCAGCTCACCCTCCAGCTGACCATGGCCCGGCAAGCGTTCAGATAGCATTTTGTAATAGGTCTCTGGCGGCGCGGTCATGAACGGCACGCCCTGCTTCTGCAGCTTGTCCCAGCAGGCGACCAAGTCGTCACAGATGAGCGCAATATGCTGGATGCCTTCGCCATTAAACTCGCGCAGGAATTCCTCGATCTGACCTTTACCGCCCTCGCCTTCTTCATTTAGCGGAATGCGGATCTTGCCGTCTGGTGCGGTCAGCGCTTTTGAGGTGAGGCCAGTGTATTCGCCTTTGATGTCGAAATAGCGGATCTCTTGGAAATTGAAGAGGCTTTCATAGAAGTCGGCCCAGTACTTCATCCGGCCGCCATAGACATTGTGGGTTAAGTGATCGACCAGTTGGAATCCGCAGCCTTCCGGATTGCGATCAACGCCCGGCAGATACTCAAAATCGATGTCATAGATTGTGTGGCTGCCTTCGCCGTCGGCATAGCGATCGATGAGATAGATGATCGAGCTACCGATGCCGCGAATGCCTGGAATATGCAGCTCCATAGGCCCTGTCTGAACGCTCACAGGTTCAGCGCCTTGCGCCATCAAATGCTCATAGGCTTTGCTCGCATTGCGAACGCGGAACCCCATGCCACACGCGCTCGGACCGTGTTCGCGCGAGAAGTACCAGGCAGCCGATTTCGGCTCATAATTGGTGATGAAATTGATCCCGCCTTGGCGCCAAAGTTCAACATCTTTAGATCGGTGGCGCGCAATCTTGGTAAATCCCATACTCTCGAAAACGGGCTCCAAGACGCCTTTTTCAGGTGCTGAAAACTCAATAAATTCAAAGCCGTCCAAGCCCGCTGGATTGTCGAATAAATCAGCCATGCGACCGCCTCCTATTGCCTATTTTTGGATCTTGCGGCCTGCATATCAAATATTAGTTGCATATGCAACTATTTGCATTTGGCCTGGCCTCTTTGATCTCGTCAGTTCACAATGAGCCTCATGTCGACGTCCCGCCTCAGCCAGCTTAACGCGCTCAGCCAAGCCTTTGCTAAGCGGCAAGGACAGGTCGCTTTGATCGCACAATCCAAGCGAGACACAGCACTTTGCGTGAAGATCAATCCCGACCTAGTCCTCCCCTCAGCAAGTGTCGTCAAAACCGCAATCGCTTGCGCCGCGGCGGATCTCGCGGCGCAGGGAAAGCTTGATCTCAATCGAACAATTTCTGTCAGCGAAATCGATGAGACATTCTATTGCTCCATCTTGCACGCCTTTGATGGAACCGACCGGCTGACCATCAAAAACCTGATCGGGCTGATGCTGATTGTCAGCGATAACCCTGCCACGACTGCGGTGCTGAAGTGCATTGGCATGGACTCTGTGACGACATGGCTCGGACAAAATAGGTGCAATCAGACGACACTTTCGGTGCCGTTCGACGACGCCTCGCTCGGAACGCCGCTGCGCGCCAATCTGACGACCGCCGAAGACTGTTTAAAACTGCTCCAACTCATCGATCGAGAACCGGCTTACGATTTCGTGAAACGCATGCTCGCGAACAATTTGCGAAACGAGCGGATTCCAAAACAACTGCCAGACGAGGCGGTCATCGCTCACAAAACGGGAACGCTGTCGGGCTTGGTCCACGATGTGGCAATCATTGAGAGCCCATCGGCGGACTATTTCCTCATTGTCCTAGCAGATGAGCTAGACGATGACGCGGCCTTCGCGGGCGATTTGGCTGACTATTCCGAGGCGGTTTACGGGCTTATGTCGGAATGAGTGATCCAAGACTATTCGGCTCGAATTGGGGATGACGGCGCGGCGCCCAAAAGAAGAGTCTTTCAAAGTAAGGTGCGGAGAAGTTTGATAATTTTTCGCTGGAAAACGCGTTTCCTTTCCTATTAATTCGTCTGCTAGCCATCTAGATTCGTGAGGGGAGCGAGAATGAGCACGTTTCAGAAGATCAGTGGAGTTGTTGGTTTAATTGCGGGCGTGATTGCAATTTATGTTTTTGCAAATGACGAACTTAGAGCCCGCTTTTTCCCTGAGCTCACGCCCGCAACGCGCGCCGACGTTGAGGAGCAAATGCGCCTCAGCGAAGAGCGCATCATATCTGTTGTCCAGTCCTCTCTGGACACTGTCGTCGCAAGTGCCGAAGCGCGCGGTACAGAGATTAGTGAAGACAATCGCACCAATTATGAAGCTGCCCTCACGTCACTTCTCGCATCCGAAGATCCCACCCTGAATGACGCGAAATTTCTTGCGCTAACCGGACAAGCCGGCGCAGCGGCAGATAGTCTGGTGGCGATTGCCGAGAGCACCGCGGTGCAGGCCGATCCAATTCCGGAGAAGTCGCGCGCGGACATGCTCCGCAGCGCCGGCGACATCCTTGTTCCCTCAGAACCGGAAAAGGCACTGGCTGCCTATCGAAAGGCGCAGCAGCTGGATCCGGAAAATCAGATCCTGGCGACGCGGATCCAGCAGCTCACCACCGCAACGGCACAGCAGAATGCTGTCGTTGAAATTCCGAACGCAACATTCGAGTTTGACGGTGTCATCTTCGAGTTTGAGGGATGCGAAACGGATGACGCATTGCTGTGCGTTTTCTCAGTGACCAATACGACACCGGATACAAAAGAGGTCTTCCTGAGAAGTTTCTGGGCGATTGACGAGTCCAGCCGCTGGATGGAAGCACAAAAGAAAACAGTACGAGAAAACGATTATTACGTTTGGAACGTGCCTTCGCTCGGAACGTCGCAGATTGACTTTGGTTTCTCGCGACCAGCGAACATTCTCCAATACATCGTCATGGACGTCTACGTCGATGGTGTATCCTACATCAAAAGGTTCAGAGATATTGCTGTACGCGGCGGGCGGGACGTCGAGGCCCGGCAAATGCGATCTATCGATCCGGCGTTTCCCGAGCGGGCCTTCACAATTTCAGACGTGAGGTTTCATTTCCTTGGCTGCTCGAATCCCGACGCTCCGATCTGCCGAGTGGACTTAATCAATGAGGGCCGGGACACGGTTCGTGTTTCGACCGATACGGGTTTGGCCTTTGACAATGAAAGCCGGTCCCAAGAATCAGTCCGTCCCGACCTGGACATTGAACGGAGCAATGCGTCCAATATCCCTCCTGGGATCGTGACCGGATGGACGATCAATTTCCGTCGCCCCGCAGACTATCTTCAAGTCTTCGAATTGCGGTTTCAAATTGACGGCCGGTGGACCTCTCGGCGCTTTACCAACTTACAGCTTGCAGATGGGGCACAGCCTGAGATCAAGACGTTTAACCCTGACAGTCCCCTAGCAGAGAATGGGTTCATCGAGACGGATAGTCTTCGTATGGCGTTCAAAGGTTGTACCGGCCAGGATGCGCCTAAATGCATTGTCGACGTTCAAAATAAAACCAATGACTATGTCCGGGTTCGCGTGAACGGTGCATCCGGATCGATTGACGGGCAACAGGCTCGGGCATCGGCCAACGAGGTGGAAATGACAGGTCGACTTGATGCCAATGTTCCGCCAGGTCTTACGACCAGTTTGATTTATGAGTTTTCCAGCCCCGCGGTGAGTTTTGCGTCACTTGACCTGTCTTACAGCGTTGAGGGCAATCGGAACTCCATGTCGCTCGAGGACGTTACTGTGCAGTGAATGCGTTTCTGACTCCTAATGTCCGCTATCGGCGTCAAAGCGGACATAGCGGGCGGCGTAAGTTACCCCAAAACGGTCGTTGTATTTGCTAGCGTTTGGTTCGCTAGCCTCTACACATTATGAGACATCGTCCGCTGCTCGAACATCTAACGTCAGCGAAGTCGTGTAGCTCCGGATGTCCGTCTCTGAGCCTTTCGGCGCCGGCGCCTGCAAGCGCACCATGATGAGATGAATGCCCGGGTCATCGAAGCTGAGAGAGAATATCCCAGCATCATCCGTAGTCGCGCGCGCCTCGTCGCTTCCGGTCAGTCGCTGCATTTCGGTCGTTAAGATGACGGCCTGCTTGGCGATTGGTTTACCGTCGAATGTGACGCGACCCTGAAATGGGGTTCGCGTCTCGGCGTTATTTGGATGCTCCAGGGGCTCGATGGCGAGACGACCGATCGTATGACTTATGGCACCCCAGTCTTTGTCACCAATGGTGATGTAAGCATCAGAGACCGTTGCGGTTTGCGAGGTTAGAATGGATGTGCCGTCTGGGATCTCTTTCAGCTCTGCATCCGGGCTGTTTACGAGATGATAGCGACCCGCAATCTTCACATACTCGCCCTTACGACCAAGGCGTTCGCCTGTGCTGATCCGCATCGTTCCAAGTGCCGAGATTTTATGCTCCAGCATCGTCGTCGTCGCATAAGTTTCTAACCGATCTGGACGCTGAGCACCGCCGTCAGAACTGATCATGACATAAGTATCGCTTCGCACCGCATAGCGTGGCTCGCAGCAAACATCGTTGAACGCCACTTCAACCGTGATGGTCTGATCAAGGACTGGCGTAAAAGTAGAGGGTTTGACATAGGCCGTATCTGCGTTCGCGAACTGGCTGATCGCGAACGCCATGCTCAAACCAAGGAACGCTCGCATCATCAGTAGTCAACGCTCGCGAGTTTTGTCGTTGGGCGAAGCCGGTCCGCCAGTGTTCCGATATCTGGCGTTACGAAGCTGTCGATCACAGCGCTTGCTTCAGCAATCGCGCGATCGAGATCCTTCTCGCCATCTTTGACCGACATGGCGAGTTCTAGAATCGGATTGTAGAGATCTTCCGTCTCGCCTTTTATGGTTATGGCAAAGCGCTCGTTCGAGGCCTCAACGCTATTCCAATGCGCGCGAACACCTGCCCAGTATTCGGATGTCGCTTCCCAGTAGGTGTCGGCAGCATCGACGGGGTAATCATCGAATGCCCGATAAGTGTTAACGCCAACCTCTCGCACCAGAGCCTGCGGTGTGTCGGATAGAATGAGCTTGGAATTGTCCTGCTCATGCACCCAGCCCCATGGCGTGATGACATGGCGATTAACCGCGTCGACAGCATGGTAATCGTCGCGTGTTGTCATATCGCGGCGCGGCAGCGGTCGCCATTCTTGCGGCGGAGTCCACTCGGCAATTCCGTCCTGATAGGTCCAAGTGCCCACCGCCCCATAGCGCGGCGCGTCATCTACTTGATAGACCGTTTGCGACCAAGTCCCAGCGCGTTCTGAAGCGGGCACATCTCGCCATTCCCATGCATTCCCGCCCACGAAGACCAAGACCCGAGCCGGCTCGTACTGCCAGTCTTGGCGCCAATGTTTGACGACGAATGGAGAGTCATCCGGACCGACCACGAGGAGATGTTGAAGGCTGATGAAATCCCCGCGGTCCTCGACCACACGAACAGATTCATGTCCCCCGGAGAGCTTCGGCTCTTTCAATTCATAACCGGCGAGAAAAGGCACTGTTTCGTTAAAATCAAAAGTGACTTTGTAATCGCCCGTCATGGCGAGGATCGATGTTCGATCCTGTTCGAACATCGCGGAGCTGGAGGCAACCGCGCTCTCATTGGCGGCGGTTGGCGGTACGGTCGTACAAGCCGAGGCGGCCAGCAGAACCGCGATGGCGGCGGCGTTGAGCCAGGATTTCTTGGTCAGCATGAGAGTTCCCCAATTGAAAGCAAAAAGAGTGCAATGGTTACTTGATAATGAAAGTAAGAATCATTTGCAATAAGGAAAAATACCTGTCATAGCCCTTCTTGCGAATTATTCTCAAAAAGGAATGGGGTCAAATGTCAAAGCAAATTCAGCGGCGGCGATCATCAAGAAACTTCAAACTCGGACTTCTGGCAGGATCACTCTTGTGCACAGCACCCGGCCTAGCGCTGGCGGAAGACGCCGACAGCGATCAAGAACTGGTCGTTGATGCCGTCACGGTTTACGGTACGTCTAATCCGCTCCCCGTTTTCGACTATCCTGGACAAGTGACGGTTGTGGATCGCGATGCACTCGAGACGCTGGCGCCGTCTTCAATCTCCGACGCACTTCGGGATGTTCCCGGCCTCGACTTTGCCGGTGGCCCAAGACGCACGGGCGAGCTTCCAAGCATTCGCGGCCTGTCGGGTCAAAACGTACTGATCTTACTCGATGGCGCGCGCCAGAGTTTCACCTCCGCACATGATGGCAGGTTCTTTGTCGATCCAGAATTGATAGGGACCGCCGAAGTGGTGCGCGGGCCTGCGTCAGCGCTTTATGGATCGGGCGCGGTTGGCGGCGTATTGGCCTTTGAGAGCGTCGATGCGGCCGATCTCTTGGCAGACAATGAGGTCTGGGGTGCCCGTGCGCGGGTCGGCTATCAAAGCGTCAATGAAGAATCGTTGGCTTCGCTCACAGCTTTCACCAAACAGGGCACTTTTGATGGCGTCGCGAGCTTTGGCATTCGCCAATCCGGCGATATCGAACTCGGAACCGGGGCGGACCTACCCTCCGATGACGACATCCAAACGGCGCTGTTAAAGGGATCATATACACTGACCGACGCATTGACCCTCGAAGGCTCGTGGCAGCGGTTCGACAATACCGCGATCGAACCCAATAATGGCCAAGGCATTTCTGGCACCGGCAATGGTGTCCTCGATCAGGATGTCGAAAAAGACATCATCACGGATACGTTCCGCCTCGGCGTCACTTACAATCCTCTTGCAAATGATTGGATCGATTTCGGCCTGACCGCCTACCAGACCATGAGTGAAGTTGAAGAGTTTGATGAAACGGTCCCACGAATCACAGTCCGCGATATTGAAACGACCGGCTTCTCCATCCGCAATGCTTCAAGGTTTGATTTTGGCGGGGCTGAAACCACACTGACAGTGGGCGGCGATTGGTACAAAGACGAACAAGTCGGCACCGATGACCAAAACACGGATGGGACGCGCGGTGGGGTGCCGAATGGCGAGAGCGAATTCATGGGCGTCTTTGCTCAGTTGGAGTCCGTCATTGAAACCCCGGCAGGTCAGTTCATTGTCATTCCGGGGGTGCGGTTTGACGAGTTTGAAAGCTCATCTTCCATCGCGCCGGGGCAAGAGAATTCTGACGATGCGATCTCTCCCCGCATCGCCGCAAGTTTCGCGCCTGAAGGGGTCCAGTGGTTGCGCGTGTTCGGATCTTACGCAGAAGGGTTCCGAGCACCCTCGATCAACGAGCTATATCTAGATGGCGTTCACTTCTCGATCCCGCACCCCGTCCTCTTTAATCCTGCAATGGGATCGTTTGTGTTCGCTCCAAACAACTTCATTCCGAACCCAGATCTTGTGCCCGAAGAAACGCAGACGATCGAGTTCGGTGCTGGTGTTGATTTCAAGAAGGTCTTCGTATCCTCTGACCGCTTTCAGGCTAAAGTCAGCTATTTTGAAACCGAAGCGGATGAGTTGATTAATCTGTCCGTGAATGTGGTGCCAGATGCCACTTGTTTCGCCCCGCCCTTCTTCCAGCCTTGCACGTTTGGTACGTCTGAGTCTGCCAATGTTGATCAGGCCGAGCTTGAAGGTTGGGAGGGCGAGTTGAATTACGACTCTGATCGCTTCTTCGCCCGCGCGACCTTCTCCACCATTGAAGGGACAGATTTGTCTGATGGCTCTGACCTCGGATTTTTGACCCCCGATCGGGTTTCCGTGAATTTGGGACTCAAGCTCCCTGAATGGAATTCTCTTGTTGGCGCGCGCGTTCAACACGCATCAGATTTTGAGCAACGCGTGTCCGATGGCATGGGAGGATTCACGCTTCAAGACGAACGCGATGGATATGTCGTGGTCGACTTTTACGCCACCTGGCGTCCTGACCTGGTCGACGGTCTCCGCCTCGATGTTGGGGTCGATAATGTCTTCGATGAAGACTATGAGCGCGTGTTCGCGGGTGTCTCTGAACCCGGCACAAATTTCAAGATCGCAGCATCCTGGCAGTTTGGGGGATAGACTAGGCACCGACAAACAGAATGGCTGTCCTAAAGCAACAGCCACCTTAACACGCACCAGTTCAGCGAGCGAAACGTCTCCTTCTCGCTCGCTTTAACCGTCGCAGCGCCAACCATCTCGTTTCCTCCCTGCCGTTGGCGCTGCGTCTTTCCACGGCTGAAAAGAAAAAATGATATCAATGGGCACGGCTTAAAATCGCCCCAACCGAGGCGCTCGCATTATGTCAGCTTTTGACCAACAGCAGACATCTCCTTCAGAGATTTAGCCCCATATTTCGGAGCATCTACCGCCTTGGCAGCAGCCGCGCATCTTGCGGCACCGGGTCTTCGAACGTCTTGATCGTATCGCCTGTCGCCTCTTCGATGAGGTGATTGATGAGCTCCGGAAACAGCATGGGCT
>CAYNUI010000115.1:0-8524 GCA_964400185.1 uncultured Hyphomonas sp. | reverse complement strand
CGCTTGGTCCATTGCGGGCCAAGATTGTGCAGCCACAACTGATTGGGGAGCGCGCCGAGGTCGCGGCCTGCCGGAAAGCCGATCTCTGCGTCTTCAGCAACGATCACGATATCGCAGAGCAGCGCGAGGTCTGTCCCTCCGGCTTTGCAGTGACCGTGCACCTGCGCAATCACCGGCTTGTGCATGTCAAAAGCTGCCATGCGATAGCGCTGCGCACGTTCAAGCTGCCAGATATCATCGTCGACGCTGCGATATCCACGATAGGGCGCGTCAGCGTTTTCCGCTTGAAGCCGAGAGATCGGAACCGAGTCGCCACCCGCAAGATCGTAGCCCGCTGTAAACGCTCGCCCTGCGCCTTTGATGATGGCGCAGTGCACATCTTTGCGCGCATCTGCATCCCAAAGCGCTTCGGAAAGCTCAGCCTGCATTTTGAGGCTCATCGCATTGAGTTTATCGGGCCGGTTCAAAGTAATCCGGGCTCGTCCGTTTTCGATCTCGTAGAGGATAGTGTCGAACATAGAAATCAACTTATGGGACTTAGGCTGCTAAGTCGAACACGCGCGCCGCATTGCCGAACAAAAATAGCGCTCGCGTTTCCTCGTCCAGACCCAATGCCTCCAGACCCTCAAGCGCTTTAGCCGGCGTGATCATCGGATAGTTTGTCCCAAATAATACCTTCTTGCGGCCATTGGTTTTCAAGTATCGCACAAGCTCAGGCGGATAGCGCTTAGCCGTATAAGCCGACGTGTCGATATAGACATTCTCATGCTTGGTCGCGACGGCGACGGCTTCTTCGGTCCAAGGATATCCAATGTGGCCGCCAACAATGACGAGCTCGGGAAAATCGAGTGCGACCTGATCGAGATAGATAGGGCGACCAACCTCCGACGGCATGAGCGGCCCGGTATGTCCAATCTGTGTACAAAACGGCACGCGCATCTCGCAGCACGCGGCGTAGACGGGATAGAAGAGGCGGTCTGTTGGTGGACGCTCGGCCAGCCAAGGCAAAACGCGGATGGCCTTGAACCCCAGCTCTTCTACGCAGCGGCGGATCTCTCGTACCGCTTGCATAGGTTTGGAGATGTCCACCGAACCGACGCCAACGAGCCGACCACCAGACTGCGCGCAAAAGGCGGCGACTTCGTCATTAGTGATCATGTCTTTGCCCGGTGCCTGCCAAGCACTGATCAAGCTCGTGGAAACGCCCGCCTGATCCATCGCGGCAATGGTGGCGGCGACGGGCAATTCTTCGGTCGGGATGGCGCCCTTGGTCCAGCGACGCAGAGAGTCAAAGACTGGGTCCTGCGTATGGCGAAGCGTCGGGTGCTGCGCCCAAGCGTCGATGATCATTGTAAGCGCGCTCCTTACGCGATGGTCGAGCGCCGAGCGTAAGAGTGCCGCTTTACTGGTTCAAGCCATCGCGCCAGGGCAAGACTTAGGAGACCGCGCACATTTTGCGGACCTTCGACGGGTCCTCAGGAATGTAACCCAGCTGCTGCAAACTGATGGCAAAATCGTCCACATATTGGCACGGCTTTTCGCCCTGTTCGAATTGGGTCTGCGCCACAAAAGTGTCGGAGCCAGGACGCGTGAAACTCACGAATGGCGACCAGACGCGGTGCCACCCGCGTTCTCGCGCGATGTCGGTTACGCCGAGGCGCTCAGCCAGCGCCGCGCCAGCTGGCGCGCGAACGTGGACGTGTAGAACGCTGATTTGGAAGTCAGACCCGTCATTGGGCAAGCTTTCGCGCTGGCTGTCTGAGAGGGTGTTCGAAACGAAATCTTGGATCGAGCGCGGGCTTTCTGGATTCATTTCTTCGGCTTTGAACTTCATGCAATAAGGGCATTCTTCAAACCCCCAGACCACCATCAATGGGTTGTCCGCCTCTTGGGCCGACTGAACCGCAGCCGCATAGAGCTCGTCTGGATCCAGACAGGCGCGATAAGTTGCATCCGGCACATCTGAAGTGCACCCAGCTGCAGGCGTGAAATCGGCATAGTCGACCGCTTCCACAAAGAGCGGTTCGCCGCTGTCGGCCGTGGTGGTCGATGGTGAACAAGCCGGCACAATTAGAGCCGCGGCAAACAGCAGGCCGCTGAACATGCGTGATTTCATGATCTTCCCTCAATACTTCTTGGACGCTCGATGCGCTGTTTAGGCCTCACAATCAATGGAGATAACAAAAATGTGCTTGTAATATCTAATTTTCTAGATATATAGATATTATGAACGATACCAAAGCCGCCTCCGCCTTTGCTGCCCTCGGTCATCCCGCCCGGGTCGCCATTCTTCGTCTGCTGGTTCAAGCCGGCGCTGACGGGCTTAGCGTGTCGACTATGCGCGAACATCTGAACATGCCGGCCACGACCTTTGGTCATCATCTCAAAGCCATGGTCGATGCCGGTCTTATCAAACAATCTCGCCAGGGTCGCGCGCTGATCTCGGAAGCCGACTATTCGGCCATTCAAGGCCTGGTCGCCTTCTTAATGGAGGATTGCTGTCGCGGTGTCCTCTCTTCCCAAACTCAAGCCGAATTGGAGTCCACATGAAACGCTTGCACATCCATATCAGCGCCGCCGATCTCGAGGCCACCAAGCGCTATTATTCCGCCCTGTTCGGCCAAGCGCCGACCGTCGACAAGCCTGACTATATGAAGTGGATGCTCGACGATCCGCGGATCAATCTCGCGGTCAGTCAACGCGATGGCGCGACGCGTGGGGTGGATCATCTCGGCATCCAAGTCGACAGCGATGAAGAGCTCGAAGCGGTTAACGCAGCTCTGCAAGCCGCCGAACAATCGACGCTCGCAGAGCCTGGGGCCAATTGCTGCTATGCGAGCTCGAACAAGCATTGGGCCCGCGATCCGCAAGGCGTCGTCTGGGAAATGTTCCACACGATGGATGCGATCCCGACCTATGGCCAAGATTTGCGAGACGAGATCCCGCATCAACCTATGGCTAAGTCTGAAGGCGGGTGCTGTTAGGTTTCCACCGCAAATAGGTCATCCTGCTTGCCCGTCGGCACATCAATCACGTGCCATGGCAAGCCGCGTTTGGCGACATCCTCGAGAAACGGCTTTGCCGGGAATTGTTCGACATTGAACACGCCGGCGCCCGACCATTCACCCTTGAAGAACATGGCCGCACCGGAGACCGGCGGCACGCCCGTCGTATAGCTCACCGCTTGAGCCGAAACTTCTTTATTGGTCTCGGCATGGTCGGAGACATTGTAGATCATCTTGGTGACAGGCTGGCCGTCTTTTGTCCCCCGCAAGATGACACCGATTGAAGTTTTGCCTGTATAGCCCTCCGCCAACGTGCTCGGCACAGGAAGGAGATCTTTCAGGAATTCCATCGGGATGATGTCCATGCCCTTATGCTTGATCGGCTCTAGTCCAATGAGTCCGATCGATTTGAACACGTCCAAATGCTTGATGTATTCATCACCAAAGGTCATCCAGAAGC
Source organism: uncultured Hyphomonas sp. (assembly GCA_964400185.1). GTDB lineage: Bacteria > Pseudomonadota > Alphaproteobacteria > Caulobacterales > Hyphomonadaceae > Henriciella. The sequence continues at coordinate 5,059 of CAYNUI010000115.1, read as the reverse complement.
GAATCTGTTTCAGCCCATTGATGTGTTTGACCAGGCTCTCTTCTTCCTCATGATAGATGAGATAGGACATTTTCGGACCGACTTCGGGATAGTCGATCAGGGTCCGAATTGAGAGTGCCGGGATCTCAATCCATTCGCCATCTTTCCAGTAGCGCCCGTCTTGGGTCACTTCGCGCAGATTAATCTCTGGATTGAAATTGGTGGCGAACGTTTTGCCATGGTCGCCGGCATTGCAATCGACAATGTCGATATATTCGATCTCGTCGAACAGGCCTTCTTGTTGGGCATAGGCGCAGTAAATATTGGTGCAGCCCGGATCAAAGCCGCAGCCGAGAATGGCGGTCAAACCCGCCTGTTTGAAACGATCCTGATAAGCCCATTGCCAGTGATATTCGAATTTGGCGACATCGCGCGGCTCATAATTCGCGGTGTCCATATAATGGGTCTTGGTCGCCAGACACGCATCCATGATGGGCAAGTCTTGATAGGGCAGCGCCATATTGATGACGAGGTCGGGTTTGACCTTCTCAATTAGGGCAATCGTCTCCTCGATATTGTCGGCATCAACCTGCGCAATCTCGATGGGCGTCTCGCAGAGCGCCGCCACTTTTTCACATGACACCAGACGCCGAGAGGCGAGTGTAATATGTTTAAACGTCTCGCGATCCATTGCGCATTTTTGAGCGACAACAGATCCAGCAGCGCCTGCGCCGATAATCAGAACTCGATCCATACCGATTGCCTCTTAGGATGATCCACCTCAGTGGTTTCAGCGTCTACTGAAACTTGATCTTTTGCGCCAGCGCATTTTTCTGTGAAGCGCAATAGGCATGGGCGATCCATAGCCAATGCCCGGTGCATTTGGAACGTGAGTAGCTTTCCTTACGGAAATGCGTTAAGAGCGCCGCTTTTCCGAGATTCCGGGGGAGCAAATGACCTATCGGCACTTCATCGATCTGTGGCAGCTAGAGGCAAGCGAACTGCGCGCCATCCTAGACCAGGCACATGCGATGAAACGCGCTCGACAGGGGTGGCCAAAAGGGAAAGCGGACGCCGATGCGCCCCTCGCTGGGCACACGATGGCAATGATCTTCGAGAAAAATTCAACACGGACACGCTTCAGCTTCGAAGCGGCCATGCGCCAGCTCGGCGGCGACTCAATCATCGCCACAGCGGCCGATATGCAGCTTGGAAGAGGCGAAACGGTCGAAGACACCGCCAAAGTCCTCAGCCGCTATGTCGATATGATCATGCTGCGCGCCAATAGCCATGACGATCTCGAAGTCTTCGCAGAAGCCGCGTCTGTTCCGGTGATCAATGGGCTCACCGATCGCTCGCACCCGTGTCAGATCATGGCGGATTTGATGACGCTGGAAGAGCATGGCGTAACCCTAAACGGAGCCCGGCTCGCTTGGGTCGGCGATGGCAATAATGTTTGTTCAAGCTTTCTGCATGCCGCTCCCAAATTTGGTTTCTCATTTGCGATTGGCACGCCGGATCGATACGCGCCGGATGACGAGGATGTTGAGCTCGCGCGTCAGTTACAAGCCCGCGTCGATCTCTACGATACCGCCGAGCAGGCGGTCGCTGGGGCCGATGTCGTCATAACAGACACATTCGTTTCCATGGGCGACAAGGATGGCGACCAGCGTCTGGCTGAACTCGACCCCTACGCGGTGACCGATGAACTGATGGACCTCGCTCAAGACGGCGCAAAATTCTTACATTGCTTGCCGGCTCACCGCGGCGAAGAGGTCGACGCGGTTGTGATTGACGGCCCTGCCTCATTGGTCTGGGACGAAGCGGAAAATCGCTTGCACGCTCAGAAAGCCATCATGCGCTGGTGCCTCGGGAAATAGTGACGCGCCCTATCGAAATCCTGATCGATGCGGACGCCTGTCCGGTCAAAGACGAGACCTATAAAGTCGCGTTGCGGCACCAAATTCCTGTGACCCTGGTCAGCAACTCATTCCTGCGGGTGCCGCCGCATCCCTTGATCAAGCACATCACTGTCAGTGACGGATTTGATGCGGCCGATGATCATGTTGTCGAGCTCGCGCATGCGAACAGCGTTGTTGTGACGGCGGATATCTTGCTGGCCGACCGCGCCCTCAAGGTTGGCGCAATTGTCATTGGGCCAAATGGCAAGCCGTTCACGGACAACTCCATCGGATCCGCCATCGCAACCCGCGCCATCATGGCCGATCTGCGCGCCGGCGGTGATCAGGTCGGCGGGGCAGCGCCGTTTTCGAAGGCCGATCGCTCGCGATACTTGTCTTCGCTAGACGAAGCGCTCAATCGACTGAAACGCGCCCGCAGCTAAGACGCGCGATCTTTGTCGGCTGGGTCGACGGCCACACCTAAGACGGTCGCGATCGACTTCGCACTTCTCGCGCCCATATCGACAAGCTCAGATTTACTGGCGCCAGATTTCGCCCGCGCCGAGAACGCAATCAGTGTATTGGTGGCCATTTGCGATGCCGTCTCGATCAGATCCGGTTTGGCCTCCGGCACCGCTGATTGGATGCGCCGGCGCATGATGTCATCCGTGCTGTCAACGCCAAAGCGCAACCGCTCTTGAATTTCTGCCTCATGCGCGCTGGAGGGTGCGGTTGCATAGACCAGACAGCCCGGCGAAACCTCTTCATCGCGATAATAGATGGTGAGCATCGCTTCATAAAAATCAGAAAGCGCGGTCTCCAACGGACCTGGCGCGAGCAAGGCAGGAACCGCCTCCGCTCTCACCTGATCTCCAAACGCGTTCATCGCGGCGACATACATAGAGAGCTTGTTCCCGAACGAACGGTAAAGGCTCGGGCGGCTGAGACCGGTCGCGTCGGACAAGTCGTCTAAAGACACCGCCGCATAGCCTTTCGCCCTGAACAGTTCGATCACGGACTGCATCGCCGATTGCGTATCGATCGTGGCGGGACGGCCGCGTTTTCGTTGAGTGTTGGCCATTTACGTACCATTTCGCATTTAATTATTGACGTCCTGATAAAAATGTACGAAACGGTACGAAATTACAAGCCCTCGGAGATTCTCATGCTCATCCAATCCCTCATCTATCCTGGTTTCACGACACTAGATTTGATCGGAGCCCTTCAGCCTTTGTCTCAAATCCCTGGGACGCAAACGGAAATCGTGGCCAAAGAAATGGGGGCCAATCCAACAGATTCCGGAGCCGCGATCATGGCCGACGCAACGTTTGAAACGGCGTCGGAAATCCCAGATATTCTGTTGGTTCCGGGCGGCGGCAAGCCGGCCATCGATGTCCTGGAGGACGAAGAGACGATGGCCTTCCTCGCCAAACAAGGCGAAGCGGCCACTTGGATTGTTGCGGTTTGCACCGGATCGCTCTTGCTCGGAAAAGCCGGTCTCTTGAAGGGCTACAAGGCGGCAAGCCACTGGGCGGCGATCGACACACTCGATGCGTTTGGCGCGACCCCCGTGCATGAGCGCGTGGTTATAGACCGCAATCGCTGCACCGGCGGCGGTGTGACGGCGGGCGTTGATATCGGGCTCACCATCGCTGGCAAAGTCGCAGGCGAAGCTGCAGCCCGAGCGATTGAATTGGTCTTGGAATACAATCCTGCTCCGCCATTCGGCACCGGCCATCCCACGCTCGCGGACGAAACGACGCTCGCCTTTGCACGCGCGCGCGCAGACGGCTCCATGCCCGCAGAGCGCATCCGAAGGATTGCAGCGGCCTAAAGCGTCGTGGCGGCGGGTGGCAAGAGATGTCCTTTTTCAAAGACTTCATCAATTGGTTCAATGCCATGGGCACTTTGCCCTGGTACATCCGGCTCTGGGCAACATTCTATCCGCTGCCTCAAATCATTGGTGGTTTGATCTTCATTCAAACAGGACCTGGTCTGGTCATCTTTTTGGGACGTGTGCTGTCCGCCGTGATCGCGAGTCGGATCCACAAGCATCAGCCATTTTCCAAACTAATGGGACCCCTGGGTCATGCGCATTGGGTGCTGATCGTTCCATATCTCGTTTACGCGCTCATGGCTCAGCCAATATCTCCCGCGCTGTACGGCTTCATTTGTTATGTCATCGGAACGACACTGATCAGCGCCGTCATCGATATTCGCGAGCTGAGAATTTACTTGCGACGCGGGCACGTCGAGTACCTGCGCTGAACATCTGAACGCCCTTCATCGCGTCCCGAGCGCCTCAGAGGATCGGTTTCTTCATTTTGCTTCTCTTTTCCGCTTGCCCCGTGGCCCGACTCCCAGCTATAGGGCAGCCGTTTGCCTGGTCTATCAGATCAGGGCGCACGATAAGAAGGAAGCTCAGATGCCCAAACGCACCGATATTCAGTCCATCCTTGTTATCGGTGCCGGTCCTATCATTATCGGACAAGCTTGTGAGTTCGATTATTCCGGCGTGCAAGCCATCAAGGCGCTGAAAGGCGAAGGGTACCGGGTCATCCTGGTCAACTCCAACCCGGCGACGATCATGACGGATCCCGGGCTCGCTGACGCCACCTATATCGAACCCATCACACCGGATTTCGTCGAGAAGATTATTGAGATCGAGAAGCCGGACGCGCTTCTCCCAACCATGGGTGGTCAGACCGCTTTGAATTGTGCCCTCGCCCTTGAACAGGCGGGGGTTCTTTCTAAGCACAATGTCGAACTGATCGGTGCCCGCGCCGACGCCATCGAGAAAGCTGAGGACCGGAAGCTTTTCCGCGAAGCCATGGACCGGATCGGCTTGGAAAACCCTAAGGCCGAAATCGTCTCGTCCCCGAAAAACGAAGATGGCTCTTATGACCGGATCACGGGTCTGAAAAATGCGCTCGAAGTGCTCGACCATGTCGGTCTTCCCGCCATTATCCGTCCTGCCTTCACGCTCGGCGGCACCGGCGGCGGCGTTGCCTATAACAAAGCAGAGTATGAAGAGATCTGCCGCGCCGGGATCGCGGCTTCACCGGTGGCTCAAATCCTGGTCGATGAAAGCCTGCTCGGATGGAAAGAGTTCGAGATGGAGGTGGTGCGCGACAAAGCCGACAATGCCATCATCATCTGCGCGATTGAGAACATTGACC
>CAYNUI010000114.1:0-8550 GCA_964400185.1 uncultured Hyphomonas sp. | reverse complement strand
ATCGACGCGAGCTGCGGCGGCATTGGCGGCTGCCCGTTTGCGCCTGCGGCGACAGGCAATGTCGCGACAGAGGACGTGGTCTACATGCTCGAGCGCGCTGGCTTTGAGACCGGTCTGGACCTCGGCAAGCTCATCGAAACCGCCAAATGGTTAGAAACGGCCTTAGGTCACCCCGTGAGTTCAAGCCTAAGCAAGGCCGGCGGTTTTCCGAGCTAGCGTAGAATCCGCCGACGCATTCTCATCGTCTGATGCGGGCGATAGTTTAGGGTCGATGTCTTCAGCATCTACTGGCCGAGAATAGAGAAACCCTTGGATCATATTGATGCCCGCACGCTTGACGCGAGCGTCTTGGAGTTCTGTTTCAACGCCTTCAATCACATTGATGAGCCCTAGGTTTTTGGACAGGTCACAAATCGATTTCAGAACCGCCGAACTCGCATGATTGGTCTCGATGTCTTCAAGGAATGATCGATCAATTTTGACGATATCAAGCGGCATCCGCGAAAGATAATTGAGGCTTGAAAAACCGGTCCCAAAATCGTCGAGCGCGATCCGAACCCCAAATTGTTTGAGTTCTCGAAGTACCGTCACGACTTGCGAAGACTGCCCAATCATCGCGGTCTCGGTCAGTTCTAGAATGACCCGCTCCGGCGGGAACTGTGCGGCCTCGATGAGCGACATAAGCCTGCGGGCATGTTCAATTGATGTGACTTCCGGCGGCGACAGATTGAAAGACAGCGCGATGTGATCCGGCCAGGTGGCCGCCGTTTCAAGCGCTTTTCGGAACAGAACCTGCGCGATTTCAAGAATCTTTCCGGAGCGCTCTGCAATGGGAATGAATTGCGCCGGAGAGATGGCGCCAAAGGTTGGGCTCTCCCACCGGGCAAGCGCCTCGATAATCGTTGCTTGGCCCGTTTTGGCGTCAATGATCGGTTGGAACATGAGATAAAACTCTTGCTCTAGATCGGATTCTCTCAGACCGAGCTCGAGGCTGCCCGTTCGCTGAATGTGTTCTTCGTATTCTTCAGAGAAGATCGTCGCTCCGCCCTTATCGTTCTGCTTGGAGTGATAGAGCGCAAAGTCGGCGCGCGACATTAGCTGCGAACGCGTCGATCCGGCATCCGGAAAAGATACAAACCCCATGCTCGCGCCAACATGAATGCGTTCTTCTTCAACGAAATAGGGTTGCTCGATGACGCGCCGCAATTGGCTCGCAAATTTTGCGATTTCTAACTGCGACAGTTCTTTCGGGATAAGAATGGCAAATTCGTCCCCGCCGAGTCGAGCCGTAAAACAATGCGTACCCAAAGCCGTCGTGAGGCGCTCTGAGACTTGTTGAAGCAAGGCGTCGCCCATGAGATGGCCGTACACATCGTTGACGATCTTGAACCCGTCGAGGTCCATCATTCCCAAGCTAAAGCCCTTGGCTTCAGTCTTGCCTTCTTCCAAAAGGCGATCGATTTCCCGAACAAAGTGGCGTCGATTGGCAAGGCCTGTCAGTTCATCCACATTGGCGAGCCGGCTATTCTCCTTCGCCAGGTGCGAGAGTTCCGTTTCTTGCTTTTTTAGATCCGTCAGGTCCAAACCCAAAGCGACGATCCAATCATCGCCCATCGCTTCGTGCCAGGTCCGGTATATGCGTCCGTTTTGAGCGCGGCTTTCTCCGCGTTCTCCAATACGCACTTTGTCCAGTGCGTAAGCGGTATATTGGTCGATCTCAGCTTCTGAGCGATCTGGGAATTGCCGGGTGATCTCGAGTTTGATCGCTTCGGCCTGCGAACAGCCCGCCTCGAGCGCGGCATACATATCAGGCCAAGCCTCATGTGTGGCCCTGTTGGCAAAGACGAGTTTGAACTCTTTGTCATAGATCGCGAATAATGACCCCAAACGGTCAATCGCTTCCAGCAGAGTTTGTAAGTCTAAATCGCCAGGCTTGCTCATCATACGCTCCCGGCTGAAATCTAACATCTGTTGGTAGCTGAAAGATTAAATCAGAAGTAGTATTGATTTGAATTCTATTTGTTTTTCGCAGAGTAATTTTTTGTTCTGCGCACAAGTCGAATGCCCTATTCCCGCATGTTACGAAGAACAGCGCGCTTAAGCGCCTTATAATGGAGAGACTGGATCCTGGCGGATCACGTACTCCCGCAATCGGCGCGCGTCCGGGACTTGGATTTTTCCGTACCCAGTTTCGATCAATCCCCTCGCGGCCAACTTGTCTAATGCTTTACCGACCGCGACCCGCGAGACCCCGATCATGTAGGCTAGGTCTTCCTGTCGGCAGACGATCACGCCCTCCGCGTCATCTTGATTGAGTTCTGCGGCGAGCAATCGGGCGACCCGAGCCGGCAAGGACAGGCGCCGGTTCGAATCGAGATTGCTGACCAGCTCATAATTGCGCTCGAGCGTAAGGGTCAGCATGGCCTGACTGATTGAGGGCTTGGCCTCGATCAAAGAGATGAATTGGTTGCGCTTAATGTGTCGGATCCGAGTTGGCCCATTGGCGAAGATTGTATGTGTGCGCGGTAAATCCAGAAAGGTTGTGAACTCGCCATAGGTATCACCCGGCTTGATCAAAGCGGAGGGAACGATCGAGCCATCTCGCCCGACATTGGCGGCAATCGCCTCGCCAGATTTTACGACGGAAATGCCGCGCCATTTGTCGCCTCTTTGTTGGATAATCTCACCATCAGTGTAGGCCTGCTCACGTCCCGCCGCGTACAGCGCCTCAAGGTCAGCGGCCGACAAAAAGTCAGACAGCTTTTTGTTTTTCTTCCGGAAGACTTTCATCGCACCAAATGTAACTTTTTAGCATTCTTTCCCGCGGGACGCGCCTATTGTCAAAACCAACACGCATGGCGGCGACAAGGAACCACAAGATGCGACACCTTCTTCGAGTGGGACGATGGGTCCTGGCGGCGATCTTCTTCCCGGTACTGCTCAGCGCTCAGGCGCAGCAACCCAACTTCGTTGTCATCCTCGTGGATGACGCTGGACTGATGGACTTTAGCAGTTTTGGCGGAGAGGCTCAGACGCCGAACATCGATGCGCTCGGCGCTGCCGGAATGTCTTTCAGCAATTACCGTACGTCTCCCATGTGCGCGCCAACGCGCGCCATGTTGCTCACGGGGCTGACTAGTCACAAAGTCGGTGTCGGCGCGCTGCCTGAGATCATGACGCCGGAACAGCGTCGCTCCCCGGCTTACAGCCAACGCATTTTGCCAGGCGTCGAAACCGTTGCCAGCAAACTACAGGCAGGTGGCTATCAGACCTTCATGGCGGGCAAGTGGCATCTCGGTCATGGGCCGGGGGACCTTCCCAACCATCATGGCTTTGATCGCTCTTTCACGCTGGATGCATCCGGCGCTGACAATTACGAGCAGAAGAGCTTCATGCCCTTCTATGCCGATGCCCCTTGGTTTGAAGATGGCGAACCCACCACTTTGCCCGAGGACTTTTACTCGTCCGAGTTTCTGGTCGATCAAATGGTCGAGTATTTAGACGGTCGCGATGCGGACAAGCCGTTCTTCGCTTATCTGCCCTTTCTCGCAATCCACATTCCCGTCCAAGCCCCGCGCGAATACACAGATCGGTATGCTGGTGTGTATGAGGATGGCTGGGACGCCACTCGCATGCGCCGCATTCAGCGCGCCAAAACGCTCGGCCTCATTCCGGAAGATACGGCGACCCCAGATGTCCCATCCTCCTTGCGGGAATGGGATGACTTAAGCCCAGAAGACCAAGCGCATTATGAGCGCCGCATGATGGTCAATGCGGGCATGCTCGACGCCATGGATTTCCATATTGGGAGATTGGTCGAATATCTGAAATCCACCGGCGACTATGAAAACACGGTCTTCATCGTGACCTCAGACAATGGACCAGAATTCGGAGAGCCAAACCTCGACAGCAATTTCCGAAACTGGATGCCCAAGAACGGCTATAATGATGACTTCGAAACCCTAGGAGAGAGAGGGAGCAATATCGGCATTGGCGCCGAATGGGCGAGCGCCGCAGCGGGACCGAGCCACTTGTTCAAGACATTCGCCAGCGAAGGCGGGATGCGCGTCCCACTGATCATTAGCGGACCCGGCATTTCACCCGAAACCTTCAATGATGCGCGGGCTTTTGTGACAGATCTCGCGCCTACGCTGAGTGATCTTGCTGGCGTTGAAACCGGCACCGTAGACGGTCGCAGCCTGGTGCCGCTTTTGAAAGGCGAACGCGAGCAGGTCTATGGTGAAGACGATGCGGTCGGGTTCGAACTCGGCGGCAATTCTGCGCTGTATAAAGGCCAATTTAAACTGACGCGAAACACGCTTCCGTTCGGCGATGCCGAGTGGCGACTTTACGACATTGACGCCGACCCCAGCGAAACAAATGACTTGTCAGAGGTCCTGCCCGACCTCAAGGCGACGATGCTTGAAGACTATGATCAGTTTGCAGCCGAGGCAGGCGTGATCGCCTTGCCTAAGGACTATAATCCATATGATCAGCTTCGCCGCAATGCGAGCGCGCGCGTCTTGCAACGCAACTTGCCGCGCCTGATTGGAATTGGCGCTGCTGTTCTGGGCGGCTTGGTCTTGATCATCGTGATTGTAGTGCGGTGGCGATCGGGTCGGGCATCAGCTTAAGGGAGAACAAAAATGATCACGGTTTACGGCTTAAAAGTCTCCTATTTCACCGGAAAGCTCGAAGCGTATCTGCGCTACAAAGAGATCGCGTACGAGTTTCACGCATTGAGCGGTAAAGAGTTCACGGAATTGCTGCCCGCGAAAACCGGCGCAATGCAAATGCCAGCAGTGACCTTGAGCGATGGACGTTGGATGACCGATTCAACGCCCATGATTGATTGGTTTGAAACGCAATATCCCGAGCCGTCCATCCTGCCAGATGACCCGGTCCAAGCCTTTGTCTGCAAACTCATCGAAGACTATGCTGACGAATGGCAATGGCGTCCGGCCATGCACTTTCGCTGGAGCTATAAGGAAAGTTCCAAACTCCTTGCCCGGCAACTCGCAGAGGTCATGGGCCGAGACGTAAACGCGCCCGCGTGGCTGCTACGCAATCGTATCGAAACCCGCCAGCGCAAAAACTTCGTCGAACGAGACGGCGTGAGCAAGCAAACATGGGATCATGTTGAGCAATCATACTACCGTCTGCTCAGCTTCCTGCGCGAAGTCTTAAAGAACCGTCCTTTCATTTTCGGAAATCGGCCGACTTTGGCGGATATCAGCCTCATGGGACCGCTGTTTCGGCATTATGCGATGGACCCAAGGCCCGGCATCATCATGCGCGAAGACTATCCGGAGGTCATGGAATGGGTCTACCGCGTTTGGAACGCGCGCGCCTCTCAAGTGAAAGGCGACCTTGTCTCTGGCATTCCCGATGATGTTGCACGTTTCTTGAGAGAAATTGCCGAGACCCACTTGGAGGCCCTTTGCGCAAACGCCGAAGCGCGCGCAACGGGAAAGAAATTGCATGATCCGGTTATCCAAGGCGTTCAGTATCGCGATGTGCCGGTCTCGCAATATCGCGTTTGGTGCCTCGAGCGATTGCAAGAACAACGCGGGCAGGTCTCGCAAAATGCCCTAGAACGGCTCGACAGCCTCCTTGAACGGAATGGAGCCCTTGAGCCTTTAACGCGCGTGAGTGATCCCAAAAGCGGCTATGAACGCGGGCGCGATGCTCCCTTCGGGACCTCCATCCCCGTATTTGAAGTGGTCAAATAGGGTCCGCAAAAAGCCGCGCGCGACGTTTCTCAGACACTCCGATAAGAAGCGGGGGATTGCCCGAAACGGTTACAGCGCCGATAGTCCCCGCTCCGGAGGAAATATACATGTACAAAGTCGATCTCACAGAATCCTATTTTCCCGCACAAGGCGGGGATGAACCTGCGCCGCAAACGATTGGCGACATGTTGCGAAACTCCGTTGCAGCTTCGCCCGACACGATGGCGCTTAAGGAGCTCGGCTATGATGGTGAGATCGGACGCACTTGGACCTATGCACAATTGCTGGCCGACAGCGAACGCCTCGCCCGGGCATTGGCGAGCCGCCATGCCGAAGGCGCGCGGATAGCGGTCTATGCCAATAATGTTCCGGAATGGGTGCTGCTTGAGCTCGCCTGTGGCCTCGCGGGCGTGATCCTCGTCACAGTGAACCCGGCCTATCAAAAGCGCGAGCTGAAATATGTGCTCGAGCAATCGCGCTCTGAGGCGATCTATTATGTCGCCGATTTCCGCGGCAATCCGATGCAAGAGATTGCTGACTCGGTCTGCGACGAGATCCCAGCGATCAAGCACCGCATCCTTCTGACTGATCATGTCGCCTTATTTGCTGGCGAAAACGCGGGAACGCTCCGCGATCCAAAGCCAAATGATGCCGTGCAGATCCAGTATACGTCTGGCACGACCGGATTTCCGAAAGGCGCGCTCCTGCATCACAATGGCTTGGTCCGAAACGGCATCGATGCGATGACCCGCGCGGGCGTTAAGCCAGGTGATACGTTCGTGCACAATATGCCGCTCTTCCACACGACTGGCTGCGCCATCCTCGTGCTTGGTGGCTTTGGCACCGGCAGCACCATGTTGCTCGCCCCGATGTTTGATCCCGCGATGATCGTGAAAGTGATTGAGCGCGAGAAGACCCGCTTCATCCTAGGCGTACCAACCATGCTGGTCGCGCTCATCCATGAGGTGCGCCAAACCGGCGCCGATGTCTCCTCGGTCGAATGCATCATGTCCGGGGGATCTATGGTGCCGCCGCAACTTTGCCTAGACGCGCTCGAAACGCTCGGAGCACCGATCCAGATCGTTTACGGTCAGACCGAAACTTCACCGGTGCTGACCCAAGCGTGGCACGCGGACACTGAAGAAGACCTCACCCAGACCATCGGTCAGCCAGTCGCTTACACGGAGATCTCAATCCGCGACCCGCAGACCAATGCGGTTATCCCGATCGGCGAACAGGGTGAGATTTGTGCCCGCGCTTACAGCGTCATGCTCGGCTATAATGACAATCCTGAAGCCACCGCAGCAACCATCGACAGAGAAGGCTGGCTGCACACAGGCGATCTCGGGCGGATGGATTCGCGCGGCTATGTGAAGATTACCGGCCGCGTCAAAGAGATGATCATTCGCGGCGGCGAGAACCTGTTCCCGGCGGAGATCGAAAACGCCATGCTCGAACATGATGCGATTGATGAAGTCGCCGTCGTGGGCGTCGCAGACGAAAAATGGGGCGAGCAGGTCGCTTGTTTCATTCGCAGCGAAAGCGATCATGCGTTCAGCCCGGACGAGCTAAAGAGCTTCGTGCGCGAGCGCTTGTCCCCGCAGAAAACACCGGCCTATTGGATCCAAGTCCAGGATTGGCCGCTGACGGGCTCAGGCAAGATCCGTAAATTCAAGCTGGCTGAAGAGTTCGAAGCGGGTGATCACACGCCTATGAGCTAGCCGGCACGTAGGTCATCTGAACCCGTGTGCACGCTCGATCTGCTTGGCGGACGAGAAGCGCAAAGCGGCGTGCCTGGTCATCATGCTCTAGAACTTGGATATGGAATGGCCGGCCGAGTTCGACATAATGTATGAACTCCATTTCGCCGGACGTGATGCGGATCTCCTGACCGGCGATTAAGGCGGCCACCTGGCGTCCAATCTCGCCCATATGAGTCGAGTTCACATGATCGCCCGATCCCCCAATGTAGGGATGGCCGGGAATGAAACCGTTGGTTTTGGTGATCAGACCATTCACGGTCATGGGCGTTCCACCGATGAGGGGGCCGAGGAAGCATTCAGCTGCAGTTTCGACCCCCACCGCGGCAGGCGCAACAAACTCAAATCCCTCTCTGTGCTCGGGTTTCACAATCCGGTCTTTGGTTTCACCGCGCCAGCCTTCGAAATCGCGTGTTTTGAAAACAACCCCTTCACCGGAGAGTTTGACCACAAGCTGGTCATCAGCATCGAGAAATTCGAGACGATACCGGCGCGTATCTCCGGGCGAGGCGATGGAATAGGTCCCTCGCACGGCCGAACCGACGTCCGAAGGTCCGCATTCCCAGTCAACCTGCGTCAACGCGCTCCATTTGTTTGGGTCGAAGGTTCCGAGCGTCATGCCCGATTCGACCGACGCCCAAAAATTCGCGGTCTGAACCGCAATCTGATGCGTCGGCGGCAGATTCAGCCACGGCCAGATGGCGCGATCTTGCGAACATTCAAACGCTACAGAGCCATCGCTTTGAACCTCATGATTATGGGTATAAGCGTGTGGGAACGGGCTCTTCATCGCAGCAAAATCGCAGAACTTCCCGCCTCTCGCAATGTCTGCCGCGAGGACCGAACCTGCCGCCCGCGCGATTCGGTCGCAGGCTGGGCTGATCCGACGTGTTGTCAGTGCCCAAACAAGGTGCTAGGTGCCCGCTCAAGTTTCAGGACTAGGGTGCCACCACACCCTGATTCCTATTGGTTCAGACCCCGGGGCGTTTTTGCCCTACAGCTAACGGACGACGCCTTGGCCGCAGCATCTGCTACCACTGCCAGTGAAGCCGCCCGCC
>CAYNUI010000113.1:6480-8570 GCA_964400185.1 uncultured Hyphomonas sp. | reverse complement strand
GAAACGAGCTTCCTCGTGCCGAACGCGCCCTTCTCAGATATCGCGGCTCAGATCGATGCCACTGACCGAGCCATGCTGACGCTCGCGCGTCGCATCGCGGACGACCTGCGGATCAAAACCGCGAATGCAGAATGAAACTTCAAGGCAATAGCGCTGAGCGTTTTGCCAAAAAGCCTGACCCGGCCTGTCAATTTGTGCTGATCTTTGGCGATGATGAGGGGGTGGTCGCGGATGCGGCGAGCCAGCTGATAAAAGCCTGGGAAAAAGACAATCCGAGCACGGTCCTCACCTTGGATGAGGACGAGGTGAAGCGCGAGCCCAGCAAACTCTTTGATGCGCTGGAAGCGGTGTCGTTACTGGGCGAGGGCACGATTATTCGCATCCGAACCAAGGGTGAGAAGCTGTTCACACTGCTCAAAGAGATGCTCGAGCTGCCACCTGAACGGATCGCGGCGAAGCTCGTCCTGCAATCCGGCACGCTCAACACGCGGTCGAAGACGCGAACGGCGTTTGAAGCGGCGCCGAATGCGGCAGCGCTGCATCTCTTCTCTGACAGCGACACCGACATGTCAGACCTTGTCCGCAAGTTTTTGAGCACGCACGGCGTTGAGATTGAAGCCGACGCCTTGTCGGAATTCGTCGGCGGTTTGCCTGGCCACAGAAGCCTCGCCAATGCCGAGATGGAGAAGCTCAGCGTCTATGCCCACAATCTCGGACGCCCGGTCAGCGCTGCAGATGTGCGTGCGCTGTGCGAAACAAATGCCGACGAGAATGCCCGCCGCGCCGTTACGCTCGCTTTGAGCGGAGCACCGGAGGCTGCACAAGCCGAAATGGACCGGGTGATCGACGCGGGACTGTCTCCCATCAGCTTGATCCGCATGTTCGAAATGGAAGCCAGCCGCATGCTGGAAGCGCAAGCCCTGCAAGGCGAAGGCGGTTCAGCCAATGTCGGCATGAAGCTGAAGCCACCGGTCTGGAAGTCGGACTGGCCAGCTTTTCAAGCCCGCCTCAAAAAGTGGCCGACGCCGCGCCTGACGCGACTACTCGAACGCTTGCATGACCTAGAATTGATGGCGAAATCGCCGGGCGGGGCAGGCTTAGCAGAACCGGCCACGCGCGAGCTTTTCATCACGCTCTACAAAGTCGCCGCAAAGGCCGCCTAAGCTCGATCACGAATCGATGACTGGAAGTTTTCCAAAAGCTTTGCCATGGAGGACGTGGAGGCTGTTCATGAACCCAATTTCGAAACTTCTGCTTTTATTGGCGGCCATTGCGCACTTTATCGCTCCGGCCCTGCCAGCATTTGGAATTGGAGAGAGCGTTGGATCTCGCGCGGTTGCCGACGGCATTCCGCCAGAACTGCCACCCGGCTTGTTCTTCACGATATGGAGCGTGATTTTCCTTGGCTTTTTGGTCATCGCGATCCTGCACCTGCGGTCGCCCGATCACGCGACCGAACAGATTGCGATGCCTCTCGCGCTGGCCGGTTTCGGCAACGTCCTTTGGATGCTGAGTGCGCAAAGCATCGGCTCGGTTTGGCTCGACTTTTTGCTGCTCTTACCCATCCTCGGATTTTCTTGGCTCGCCGCCCAGCGTCTGGATCAAACCGGTGCCTATGACGGCACAGGGCGCAGCCTCCTCTATGGCCTTACTGTCGGTCTATTGGCGGGGTGGCTAACGGTCGCCGTGTCGATCAGCGTGCCAGATGTCGGGCGGATGTTGCTGGATCGCGGCACGACCGATAATGTGTGGCAATCGCTCTGGATGGCGCTCGTCCCAGCAACCCTCCTGGCTTATGTCTTTGCCAATCATGTCAGTCGCAGCGGCTGGTATTTCGTCGCGCTCGGCTGGGGTTTGTTGGGCATTGTCGTCAATAATTGGGACCGCCTTGGCACGCATTGGCTGGCCATAGTCGCGGCGTTTATCGGCTTCAATATTCTCTACCGGCGCATGCGCTTTGGCGCACGAGGATCTTATCCCGCTAAACCTTGAGTTTGTCGGTTGATCGTTTCGACCAGAGTCTCGTCGATGAGGCCGGTGGTCGAGAGACCGTTATCCGCTTGATAGGCGCGAACTGCGGTGCGCGTGCC
>CAYNUI010000113.1:0-6380 GCA_964400185.1 uncultured Hyphomonas sp. | reverse complement strand
TGGCATCGCCATTGATCGAGGCGACTTCATACCAATAGAGCGCTTCGGCTTGGCTTGGCGAAATGCCTAGCCCGTTCTCATACAGAACGGCGAGATTGTACTGGCTATCAACGACGCCGTAGTCAGCGGCCTTGCGGAACCACTCGGCTGCAGCGGCATAGGATTGAGCCCCGCCTTCGCCATCGGCATAGAAGACGGCAAGGTCGTGCATCGCTTTGGTGTTGCCGCCATTGGCCGCTTTTTCGGTCCAGCTACGCGCTTCAAACAAGTCGCGTGGAACTCCAACGCCGCGTTCATGCAATTTAGCGAGGCGGTATTGAGCGGCGGGAAGGCCTTGGCGGGCGGCGCGGCGCACAAAGTCAGCGCCAGCAGCAAAGTCATTCGCTTCTAGGCGATCTTCGCCCCACTTAAATTGAGCGACCGGATTGCCCTCAATGGCAGCACGTTCAAGCGACAGCGCTTTGGGGACTTCCGGAAGATAAGGCGCAGCCTCTACTGGGGCTGGTTCTTCGATAACTGGCTCGACCTCAGGCGTACCCGCGACGCTGCCCTCTTCTTCAAACAGGGTTTCATCGATCGTGGCTTCTGCTTCGGCGAATTCAACGCCGGTCAGAGATGGCTCCTCGACCGCGGGAGCGGCGGCTTCGGTTTGGGTTTCGACCCCATTGGATGCGGTGGTGATGGCTGGACCATCATTGCCGCTGAAATTGATTTTGCCGCGCAAAGCCACCCATCCGCCAGCACCGGCAGCAGCGATCGCAAAAGCCGATGCTGCAGCGATGACAGGAATCTTACGTCCACCACCTGACGGCGGTTTCGGCGTGGTTGAGGCAGCGGACCGGCGCCCGCGGCGTGATTTACCGTCCTTAGAAGGATCGGTCGCCGCAGCAATCGCCGCTTTGCGCGCACGGCTTAGATAATCGGTCGCGTCTTCATCGGGCACGAGCAGGTTTTCATCCTCACTCGGTGCCTCTTCCGCCTCCAATTCAAGCGCTTCCTCAAGTTCGAGATTGTGCGCGAGCGCTTCGGCCTCTTCAGCCTCTGGATCGAATGTAGAGAGCGCGTCGCCTTGTTCCTCATCAGAGAAAATATCGGATTCGCGGGCCTCTTGCTGGGCGTCGTCCCAGCTGCCCAGTTCTGCGAGAGGATCATCCTCGGTTGGGCTTGGGGCGTCTTCAACAAGCGGCGCTTCGCTTTCGAGCGGATCGAAGGCTGTTTCAGCTTGGGTGTCCGTCTCGACGCTCGGCTCTTCTATGGCCGTGTAATCATCATCCGCTTCAGTGGTCGACCAGTCTTCTTCCAGGATTGGAGAGGGCTCTTCCGCGTCGGCACCAACCACGTTTGATTCTTCATCGTCAAAATCAGGCAGGCCGGCGATGAAGTCATAGTCTTCCTCTTCGTCCGCCGTTCCGCTCATTTCCGCCATGATATCATTGGTCGGCGTGAAGCTTGATGCAGGCGCAGTCGCCACGGGCTCTGGCTCCGGTTCTTCGGGGAGCGTGATCGGCTCGACCTCGGTCGAGAGCTCCGGCATGTCCGGCAGGGCTTCGGCCTTGGTCTCCGCCAAAGGTGGCGCGCTAAAGTCTTCCAAAGCCTCAAGCCGCGAGGCGAGCGAGACGATCGCTTTTTGAACCGGTGAGACCGCAGTGGCGGTCTGTGTCTTCATCTCAGCCAAACGGTCGGAGACGTTGTTCAGTGCATCGGACAGACGACTGGCCTGCGCTTTGTTCGCAGCATCAACTTTCTGTTCCAGGTTCCGATGATTGTGATCCTGACGGGCCTGAACTTGTTTGATGGCGCTCGCGACTTGCTCGCCAACCTGTTCAATCGCGGAGGCGCTGCGGCGTTCGCTGTCAACGATGCGCTGATCGAGCGTTTCAGACAGCTGAGACACTTGTTCACCAAGCGTGTCGACGAGGCCGGCTGGGTCTTGAGATTCAAGCGCGGCAACGCGCGTTGACAGTTCGCCCATGAGTTCTGGGGTCGCACCAGCCGCGGCGCGTTCAATCTCATCTGCCAATTGCTGGCGCGAATGCTCCACGCTGGCGCGCAGATCAGAGGCGAGCGAATCAAAGCGGCGTTCAAACTCTTGGCGCAGCGCTTCGGCTTTTTCCGGGCTGGCCTGTTCGGCTACATGGTCGATCCGCTCATCGAGATTGGCGAAAGTCTGCTCGAGCGCTTTTAGCGCCGTGTCCGTCGTCATTTCGGCGCGTCCAAGACGCTCCTGGATGCGCATGACCGTGCTTTCCATCGACGTGATCGCGCCGGACACATCACCCTCGACGGCCATCATGCGGGCATCGATTTCATCGACTTTGGAGAGTTTGGTTGCGACGGAAGATTCGATTGCGGTGAAACGCTCAGAGAGATGGCGAGACGTGCCTTCGGCGCGAAGCTCGGCTTGCTCTACGGCTTTTTCGACGCGTTGGGCGGCGCTCGCCAAAGTCGACTCGACTTTAACTTCCATGCCTTCAACGCGGTCATTGAGATCTGCGAACCCGGCTTCGACGCGGCCCTTTATGGCACCGCTTTCATCTTGGGTGAGGCGGCCCTCTTCATAGACGTGGGCGGCGAGCTTCCCGAGCGCATCTTCCAGCGCTTTCATGGCCGCGAGACCCTTCACGCCGCTATCGTCTTCTTCAAGCGCGCTGACTTTTTCGACCAAGGTCTCATGCGTCTCGCGCAGTTCGTCGACCATGGCTTCAACTTCTGCCGCCATCGCCGCAGACGAGTTTTCTGTGCCTTCTAAGCGGGCGAGCATCCCGAGCACGGATTGATCGATTCCAGTAATGGCGAGGGTCGAGCGTGCTTCCACCGCTTCGATACGCTGAGCCAACGAATCAAGCGCGGCTGGATGGGCGCCGCCAGCAGCAGGATTGTGCGGGGCGCCATGTCCGGAATAGGGGGCGTAGGGCAGGTCGCGTGGACCGGCCTCGCTGTGTCCCTCCAACAGAAGGTTATTGATGTAATCGCCAAGCGTGACGCCCTTCAGGCGTGCTTTCTCTTTGGCGACGGCGCGCGCGCGATCGTCGACACCTTTAACGCTCCAGGACCCGTATTGGCTCATTCCCGGTACTCCAAGTCTGGCCCAGCCTGATTCGTCAGGCGGGCAGATTTACCCATTTCAACCCAGAGATGCCGCGCGGGCTCTTAATTCCGGGTTAAAAAGGTAAACGTTTGGCGGCAATTTCTTTAGATTTGTTCATACCTCTACGGAAAGGATCATAGGGTGACGTTGACGTTCGCGTAAAGACAAGGCATAGTTGCGGACATGCCAGATACCGTAACCTCACTTTCTATCGCTGACTCTCGCACCTACTCCATTTCGGAGCTCGCCCGAGAGTTTGGAATCACCCCACGTGCTCTGCGCTTCTATGAAGACAAAGACATGCTGCACCCGGCGCGGGACGGCATGACGCGTGTCTACTCGCACCGCGATCGCGGCCGCGTAAAGATTATCGTGCGCTTGAAGCGTCTCGGTCTGCCATTGGCCGACATTCGCGAAATCCTTGATCTGTACGGACTAGAAGACGGCCAGCGAGCGCAGATGCGCATGATGCTGGTGAAGTTCCAAAACCAGATCAAAGAACTGGAAAGCCAGCGCGAAGATATCGAAATGGCGCTGCAAGAGCTTCACAATGGATTGGAGTGGCTGGAAGGCCAACTCGACAAAATCGGCCCAGGGGCAGCCGATGCAGAAAACCTTAAAGCTTATGATGCGGTCGCCCGCCGCCAACTCGACGACGCGTAAGAAATTACAGTTCGGCCCGTATGAGTTGAATGACCTTTCAAAACCGTGACGCTAAGCCCAGCGTCGCGGTTTCATAATAATTTTTGAGGAATACCAGATGCCACGTTACGACGCTCCAATTCGCGATATGCAGTTTATCCTGCATGACGTTCTTTCTCTTCAGAACTATTCCAACCTGCCTGGATTTGAGGAAGCAACGCCGGATCTGGTCGATGCCATTCTTGAAGAGTCCGGCAAGTTCGCCAAAGAGGTTCTGTTTCCGCTGAACAAGGTCGGCGACGAGCAGGGCTGTATCCGCAATCCGGATGCGAGCGTTAAGACCCCAGATGGGTTCCCGGCTGCTTACAAGCAGATGGTTGAGAATGGCTGGCCACTTCTTGGAAAGTCACCAGAAATGGGCGGCCAAGGTCTGCCTTATGTCGTCAACATGGCGACCAGCGAAATGACCTCATCTGCGAACATGGCATTCGCGATGTATCCGGGCCTCACCTCTGGCGCATTTGAAGCGCTGATGGCGGGCGGTTCTGATGAGCAGCGCGCCAAATACGGTCCGAAAATGGCCTCTGGCGAGTGGGCTGGCACCATGAACCTGACCGAGCCACAGTGCGGAACCGATCTCGGCCTGATCAAAACCAAAGCGGTGCCACAACCAGACGGGTCTTACAAAATCACCGGCCAAAAGATCTGGATCTCTGGCGGCGAACAAGACCTCACCGAGAACATTATTCACCTCGTGCTCGCACGTATTGAAGGTGGCCCTCCAGGGATCAAAGGTATCTCTCTGTTTGTGGTGCCAAAATACATCGTCAATGATGATGGCTCTCTGGGCGAGCGCAACGCGGCGTCCTGTGGTGGCCTTGAAGAGAAGATGGGCATCCACGGGAATGCGACCTGCGTGATGAACTATGATGGCGCCACTGGTTGGCTTGTCGGCGAAGAGCATAAAGGCATGCGCACCATGTTCGTGATGATGAACGAAGCGCGCCTCGGTGTTGGCATGCAGGGCCTAAGCCAAGCCGAAGTCGCCTATCAAAACGCCGTCGATTTTGCCAATGACCGTCTGCAAGGTCGCTCTCTAAAGGGCGCGCAAGCGCCGGATAAGCCCGCTGACCCAGTGATCGTTCACCCGGACGTTCGGCGTATGCTGATGGACCAAAAAGCCTTTATCGAGGGCGCCCGCGCCTTCACCTATTGGACGGCTTTGTTCGGTGACCTGCACCACAAATCCCCAGACGAGAAAGTCCGGGAGAAGGCGGGTGACTATATGGCGTTGATGACGCCTGTCCTGAAAGCCTTCCTGACCGATCGCGGCTTCAAAATGGCCAATGAAGCGCTGCAGATTCATGGCGGTTCGGGCTTTACCCAGGAATGGGGCCTCGAACAGTTCGTTCGCGATTGCCGGATCACGCTGATTTATGAAGGCACGAATGGCATTCAGGCGCTCGACCTGGTTGGTCGTAAGCTTGCGGCGAATGGCGGTCGGGCGGTGTTCAGCTTCTTTGCTGAGATGGATGACTTCATTGGCACGCATGAAGGCGACGCCGATCTCGAGCCGTTTATTGAAGGTCTGAAGTCTGCCAAGGCGCAGCTGCAAGATGGTACCAATTGGCTGATGCAAAATGGCATGACCGACTTCAACAATGCCGGGGCGGCGTCTTCCGACTATCTCCAGCTCTTCGGTCTGACGGCCCTCACCTATATGTGGGCGCTGATGGCGAAAGTCGCGCTTGAGAAGAAAGGCGACGATCCGTTCTATGACGATAAGATCGTAACCGGGAAGTATTATGTCTCGCGCGTCCTGCCAGAAGCAGCAGCGCACCTCGCCAAGCTGAAAACGGGCGCTGACCTGATGATGGCGCTGCCCGCCGACCGGTTCTAAGCTTAAAACGCTCAAAAGACCGGCCAATCTTACCTGGATTGGCCGGTTTGACCTGCAACTTCCCGTTACGTCACGACTGGCCAAAACCCGTTAAACGACCTACATTGACGTGAACGTAAACGTCATAATTATGTTCTGGGAGCTCGCCTATGTCTGATGTCCTCAATGTTCCGCTGTCGCAATGGCGTCAGGACGAGGAAATCAAAATCTTCAACGAAGCTGTATCACAATTCTTCGATAAGGAATTGAAACCGCACGTTGAAGACTGGCGAGAAGCCGGCGCTGTGCCGCGCGACGTCTGGTACAAAGCCGCCGAACAGGGCCTGCTTTTGGTCTCAGCGCCAGAAGAGTATGGCGGGGCCGGCGGCGATTTCCGCCATGATGCGGTGATCATTGAACAGCTTGAACAGCAAGGCATTGCTGGCTTTGGCATCGGTTTGCACAACGCGATCGTCGCGCCTTACATCATTCACTACGGCTCAGAAGAACAAAAGCAGCGTCTCCTCCCTAAGCTCGCCTCCGGTGAGCTTGTTTGCGCCATCGCGATGACCGAGCCGGGGACGGGTTCTGATCTTCAGAACATCAAAACCACGGCCAAGAAAGACGGCAATGGCTATGTCATCAATGGCTCCAAGACGTTCATCACGAACGGCCAGACCGCCAACCTGATCCTGGTTTGCGCCAAGACGGATCCAAGCAAGGGTGCCAAAGGCATTTCGATCATGATGGTCGAGACCGATGAGGTCGAAG
>CAYNUI010000112.1:0-8601 GCA_964400185.1 uncultured Hyphomonas sp. | reverse complement strand
CGTTGGTCAGACAACGCAAACACGATGAGGTCGATGTCTTTCAGCTTTATCCCAGCCTGCTGGGCATCAATCCAACTCTCCGCTTGATGTCCCACACGGGTCAGAGCTTTAGCAACGCGCCGAGCCTCTGAATTGTTTTGATCGACCACGAGTATGCTGCCAGGGCGTGTCAGTGTTTGCAGCTCACTCTCAGACAGGTTCGCTGTGTGCGGATTGGCGGCTTCGCGCATGCGCAGCTCATCCGCGACGGCATTGTAACGAGATAAGGCTTCGAGCCGGGCAAAGAGCGCAAAATCATCCACCGGCTTCGACAGAAAATCGTCGGCCCCAGCCTCCAATCCGCGCAAACGATCATCTCGGTCGGTCAAAGCCGTCAGCATCACGATGGGGATATGACGCGTTTTGGTATTGGCTTTCAGGCGGCGACAGACCTCATAGCCATCCATTCCTGGCATCATCACGTCGAGGAGGATGATATCCGGAAGCTCACGCATAGCGCGCTCGATCGCGCTCTCACCGCTCTGGGCGAGAATGACAGAGTAGTATTTGGCTTCCAGTTTTGCCTGGATCACACGAAGATTGGCCTCGATATCGTCAACGACGAGAATGCGGGCGGTCATTTGGCGCTCTTTCCAGGCATCAAATCGTCGACGGTCTTCAGAAAGGAGCGAACTTGAATGGGTTTGGAGAGATAGCCTTCACACCCGGCTTCGCGGACCAGCATTTCATCTGTGCGCATCGCGAACGCTGTCACTGCAAGAACCGGGATCTTTGAGGTGCGATCATCATCCTTGAGCCAACGCGTAATATCCAGACCGGAGACTTCTGGGAGCTGGATATCCATAATGATCAGGTCCGGCTGCTCTTCGAGTGCGAGCGCGGCGGCCTTGGCACCATCAGGACATTGCAGCGTTTCGTAGCCGCTCGCATCCAGCAAATCGCTGAATAGGCGCATGTTCAGCGCGTTGTCCTCGACGATCAGGACTTTCCGAGCGGTCTGTTTCGCCATAGCTGCGATTCCGAATCACCTAGGCAGGTATTTGCCCCGATTCTTTTCTATCCTCTGGTTCGTTAACGTTTCTTTTCCAATTGCGGCGGATCGCGGAACATGGCATGAACAAATATGCCTTCGCTGTGCCGAGACTGCGATACCTACTCACCGGAGGGTATAGAGATATGCCCGTCTTGTCAGTCTTATCGCGTGATTCAGCATCCACAGCTCGAAACCCTGTCCATCGCCCATATTGATTGCGACGCCTTTTTCGCGGCGATCGAGAAGCGTGATAATCCCGAACTGAAGGACAAACCGGTCATCGTCGGCGGCGGCAAACGCGGGGTCGTCGCCACGTGTTGCTACATTGCGCGTTTGAACGGCGTGCATTCGGCGATGCCGATGTTCAAAGCCCTGAAAGCCTGCCCGGAAGCAGTCGTGGTCAGGCCACGGCGGGAGGCTTACTCAGCCGCGTCAAAACAAATTCGCGCGAAGTTCGAGGCGCTTACCCCAAAAGTCCAAATGTTGAGCGTCGACGAGGGCTTTCTGGATCTCACTGGAACGACACGGATCAATCATGCTTTCCCGGCGCAAGCGCTGTCCAAGCTCGCGCGGGAAATCGAGGACGATATCGGGATCACGATCTCCGTAGGTCTGTCGGAGAACAAATTCCTCGCTAAAACCGCGAGCGAGCTCGATAAGCCCCGCGGCTATGCGCTCCTGGCGAAAGACGAGGCCGTCGACATGCTCGCTGAGCGCCCTGTCCGTTTCCTTCATGGGGTCGGCAAACAGCTTGCTAAGAAGCTAGAACGAGATGGGTATCGTGTAATTGGCGATCTGCAGACCGCAGAAGCCCGTGACCTCATTCGACACTATGGCGAGACGGGCCTATGGCTCCATCAGCGCTCGCAGGGCATCGACAATCGCCCTGTAAGGACCGACGGGTTGCGAAAATCTGTTTCAGCAGAGCGGACCTTTGACAAAGACATCTCCGATTACCGCCTCTTGGAAGACCGGCTCTGGCAGGTTTGCGAAGAAACAGCCATCCGCGCCAAAAAGGCGAATGTCGAAGGGGCAACGGTGACGCTCAAGCTGAAAGGCAAAGACTTTCGCACATTAACGCGTTCGACCACACTGAGCACACCGACCAACCTCGCTAATTCGCTGTTTCGAGTGAGCAAGCCCCTGCTCGAACGCGAAACCCAAAATGGACGAGCCTACCGCCTCATCGGTATCGGCCTCTCGCACCTGGAAGACGCACGCTGGGACAATCGCGACTTGGTCGACCCGAGCGTTGAGAAACGCGCCAAGGCTGAACGCGCGAGTGATGCCGCTCGGTCTAAGTTTGGTAACAAATCCGTGGTCACCGGCCGGGCCATTCGGCTCGAACAAAGGCGCGCCGAAAAATCCTAATTCGCTCTTGCCGGTAGAGGCGTCAAAGCGGTAGCTAAAGGCCAAATAGAGAGGCTTTTCATGTCCACACCCGAATCCCGACTTGCCGATCTTGGCATTACGCTCCCAAAACCGATGGCGGCCGTCGCCAACTATGTGCCCTTTGTGATTTCCGGATCGCAACTTTTCGTCTCTGGCCAGGTGAGCGCTGGACCTGATGGCTTGGTGAAAGGTCGGCTTGGCGAAAATATGAGCTTGGAAGAGGGTCAGGCGGCTGCGCGCCTTTGTGCGATCAATCTCATCACACAGTGTCACGCGGCGCTTGGGGACCTGTCGCGCGTAAAACGCGTCGTGAAGCTGGGCGGCTTCGTCAACGCGCATCCGGACTTCGAAGAGATTCCGCAAGTCATCAATGGTTGCTCAGATCTCATGGTGGACGTGTTCGGTGATGCTGGACGACATGCGCGCTCAGCGGTCTCGAGCCCTGTTCTGCCGCTCGGCGTGGCCGTCGAGGTCGATGGCGTGTTTGAGATTGGCTAAGCGGTTTATCCTTTCTGACTTTGCCTATGCTCATCGCGGGCTATGGGCGACGAATGGCCCGACCGAGAATAGTTTAGAGGCCCTTCTTCTGGCTGCAGAGATGGGATTTGGGGTCGAATTTGATGTCCGGCCGGCGAGCGATGGTACGCCCATCGTCTTTCATGACCCACTCTTAGATCGCATGACCGCGCATCAAGGCTACGTTGCTGCGCGGAGCGCTGAAGAGCTCACCGCGATACCGCTCGTAGGCGGTGGCCATATCATCACGCTCGACCTGTTTCTCCGAACCTGGCCCGGGAAAACCCCGCTGCTATGCGAGTTGAAGATAGACGGTGAAACCGATCCAGCAGCGTTTGCCTCCACAGTGGGGAGCATGTTGCTCGCACATGAAGGCCCCGCCGCCGCGATGAGCTTTTCAACGCAAACGGTTGCAGCATTACCGGCTGAGCTAATGCGGGGCCAGTTGATCCAACCGTCGGAAATTAGCGGCGAAACAAATCTCGCCGAAACACCAACGGTGCCGGTCGACTATCTTGCCTGTCACATTAGCGATGCCAACAATGCGACCCTGCAATTTACGCGGCGGGAGCTCCCACTCGTCACATGGACCGTCAAAGATGAAGCAACCTGCGAAGCTTTAAGCGCGATCACGGATAGCCAAATTTTCGAAGGTTTTGATCCAGCGCTCGCAAAACGACACATTCTGAATACATAAGGCCTTATGGACGACACCACATTCAAAGCCAGGATCATTACCGGACTTCAGGAGGTCTCTCCGGACGCTTGGAATGCGGTCGCCAATCCGGTCGGTGTGCCGATGGATCCATTCCTGAGTTGGGAATTCTTGGAAGCTTTAGAAGCATCCGGTGCAGCAATTCCGGAAACAGGCTGGTCGCCATGCCATGTGCTGATCGAAGGGCCAGGCGATGAACTCCTGGCCGCAATGCCGCTTTATGCAAAGACACACAGCCAAGGCGAGTTCGTGTTCGATCACAGCTGGGCCGATGCCTATGAGCGCGCGGGCGGGCAGTACTTTCCCAAACTCCTGAGCGCGGTTCCTTTTTCACCCGTGACCGGACGCCGGCTTTTGTGCAAACCCGGCCCGGATCAAAGCCGATTGCGGAACGCGCTCGTCTCAGCTGCCGTTCAAGTCGCGGTGCAGAATGATTTCTCGTCTGTCCATGTGAATTTCATTACGCCTGACACTGCGGAGCAACTCAGTGAAACTGGCCTGCTCATTCGGAATGATCAACAGTTCCATTGGCGCAATGATGGCTATGAAACGTTCGCCGATTTCCTTGCTGCCCTGTCCTCAGCCAAGCGCAAGAATTTGCGGAAAGAGCGTGCAAAGGCCCAAGCTGGGCTCACGTTTAAGCATCTTACTGGGGACGACATTACAGAAGACCATTGGGATGCCTTCTTTGAGTTCTACATGGACACGGGATCGCGCAAATGGGGCTATCCCTATCTCAATCGCGAAACGTTTAGCCTTTTGGGCGAGCGTCTTGCGGATCAAATCCTGTTGGTCATGGCTTATGATGGCGATTATCCGATCGCTGGCGCGCTCAATCTTATCGGCTCTGAGACGCTCTATGGACGTTATTGGGGCTGCACTGATCCACGCCCCTTCCTGCACTTCGAGACCTGCTATTACCAAGCCATAGACTATGCGATTGAGCACGGCCTGAAAGTGGTCGAGGCTGGCGCGCAAGGCGGGCACAAGCTCGCCCGCGGCTATGCCCCCGTGACCACCTATTCGGCGCATTGGATCGCACACACAGGCCTGCGCGAAGCCATCGATCACTATTTGGAACGCGAGCGCAGTGCCGTAGAGCACGAAGCGCAATATCTCAAAAAACGTACGCCGTTTAAGAAGGATAATTCATGACCCTGCACGCCGACTACGATCCGGAGAACATATTCGCCAAAATCATTCGCGGCGATATGCCAAGCGTCAAAGTGTTTGAAGACGATGTGGCCCTCGCTTTTATGGATGTCTTCCCGCAATCCGAGGGTCATACGCTGGTCATTCCCAAGCAAGAAACGGCGCGCAATCTCCTCGACATGCCGACTGAGAAACTTGGCGCCTATATGGAGCGGGTCCAAAAAGTCGCGCGGGCGGTGGAGGCCGGTCTTAAGCCAGATGGGATTGTCGTCACTCAGTTTAACGGTGCGCCAGCCGGGCAGACCGTCTTTCATCTCCATTTCCATATTATTCCACGCAAAGAGGGCGAACTTCTAGGTCGTCATGCCTCAGGTCAGATGGCGGATATTGGGGAGCTTGAAAAAATCGCCGAGAAAATCCGCCCTAACCTAACGTAATGTGCTAAACTCCCCTGGTGATGGGGGATGTATGCAGACGCTTGAGGCATATGTCGCAGAAACGCAGGCGTGCGAGACTGACGAAGCCTTGTTCGAGGTGTTCGACCAATTCTGTGCGGGCTTTGGAGCCGATATATCGGCCTATTTCGTGGTTGCCGAGCATCTGAGATCAACCAGGGCCGAAGATGGTCTGATCCACGAAACCTTTCCTGAAAACTGGATCGACAGCTACTTCCAACAAGGATTCTTGAAGATCGATCCGATGATCGAACAAATCCGACGTGAGGCGAGGCCCTTTCACTGGTTCGAGGTCGGCAACAAATTCAATATCGACGCGCGCCAGAAGGCCTTCCTGCAAGAGCTCAAAGAAGCGGGAGTTCAAGATGGCCTCGCGGTACCTGTCTTTGGGCCGATGGGCTCGATCGCCTATTTCGCCTTTGCCAGTCTCAAGCAGCCCTTCTCCCTCAATGAAGATGATGAAGCGCTCATTCAGTTTGCCTGTTTGCAGACGCACAATCGCTATTTTGAGCTGACCAATATGTTTGACGATGAAGAGATCAAACCGCTCAGCCCTCGAGAGAAAGAGGTCTTGGTCCTCGTGGCCGATGGCCTGTCAAACAGCGCCATCGCGGAAAATCTCAATGTGACCGAGAATACGGTCGACACGATGATTAGACGTGTCTTTGCAAAACTCGGCGTCCACAACCGGATCTGCGCCGTGCTCAAAGGCATCGGCGCGGGTGTGATCCTGCCCTGAGGGGCTAGAGGCCGAGTTTCTCCCGCAAGATCTTATTCACCGCCTGCGGATTGGCTTTGCCGCCAGAGGCTTTCATAACCTGGCCAACAAACCAGCCCATGGATTTTGGCTTTTCTTTTACCGCGGCCGCTTGATCAGGGTTTGCGGCGATCACTTCGTCGACAATTGCTTCGATCGCGCCCGTGTCCGTGACCTGTTTCAAGCCGTGCTTCTCAACAATATCGGCTGGATCCCCTTCTCCATCGATCATGCGTTGGAAGACGTCTTTCGCGATCTTCCCAGAAATCACATCACCGCTGATCAGGTCGATCAAGCCACCGAGTTGCGTGGCTGAAACGGGAGTTTGGGACAGTTCCAGCTCAGCTTTGTTGAGATAACCGAACAGCTCCTGCGTAACCCAGTTGGCGGCAAGTTTAGGATCGCGGCCTTTGGCGACGGTCTCATAAAAGTCTGCGCTTTCTGCATCTGCCGTTAGAACGCCCGCATCATAGCGAGACAGCCCATAGTCCGCCTCAAACCGCGCACGCTTCTGATCTGGGAGTTCCGGTAGATTCACCCGGATGCCCTCAATAAAGGCATCATCAATCTCGAGCGGGAGAAGGTCTGGGTCTGGGAAGTAGCGATAGTCGTGCGCATCCTCTTTGGAGCGCATGCTCCGCGTTTCGCCTTTGTCGGGATCGTAGAGACGCGTCTCTTGATCGACAGAGCCGCCGCCTTCAACGATTTCAATTTGTCGGCGGGCTTCATACTCGATCGCGGCCTGGATGAAGCGGAACGAGTTCATGTTCTTGATTTCGCAACGCGTGCCGAGATGTCCGAAATCGCCCGTCTCGCGGAATTTCTCATACGCACCCGGCTTACAGATCGAAACGTTCACGTCCGCGCGCAGATTTCCCTTCTCCATATCGCCATCACACGTGCCAAGCGCCACGACGATGGATTTGAGCTTCTTCACATAGGCGGCCGCTTCGAGCGGAGAGCGAATATCTGGTTTTGAGACAATCTCCATAAGCGCGACGCCAGATCGGTTCAGGTCCACATAGGTCGCGGTCGGGTCCATATCGTGGATCGATTTCCCTGCATCTTGCTCCAAATGCAGCCGCTCAATCCGAACAGAGAAGGCGTACGCCGGGTCGCCGTGAGACGGTTCAACATCAACCTCGATCACGCCCTCACCAACGATGGGGTGTTCGAACTGAGAGATTTGATAGCCCTGTGGAAGATCGGGATAGAAATAGTTCTTTCGATCAAAGCGCGAGACTTTGTTGATCTGCGCATTTAGGCCGAGGCCGGTGCGGACCGCCTGCTCGACACAAAACTCGTTGATGACGGGCAGCATACCCGGCATCGCCGCGTCCACGAGAGAGACGTTCTGGTTTGGCTCTGCGCCAAACTGCGTTGAAGCCCCCGAAAAGAGTTTCGCATTGGACGAGACCTGCGCGTGGACTTCTAAGCCCAGCACGATTTCCCAGTCTCCAGTATCGCCTTTCAGCGTATATGTCGGGCGCTCACTCATCGCCTTTGTCCTCAGTTGAAGTTTCGTTCTCTTTAGCGCGGTTCTGGGCGGCTTCAACCCGGGCCCGGCGCTCGGCCAATCGTCGATCGATGGCGTGTTCTTTTTTACTAAATGGGCCAAAGGGCATGGGGTCGCCCTCTTCCCCATCCTTGTTTTGAGCGTCTAAGAAACGCCCGGCAATCATTGAAATGCGGATAGAGGCATAGGCGCCCGCCACCAGCGACAAAGCCCAGATGTGACGAGATCGCGGGTGCAAGGGGTCAGCGCCAACACTGTAAGCCGTGAGCAGGATCACGCCGGCGCAAACAATAAATGCACCTGCGGCCATGACCCAAAAGCGCGTAGTCCGGCTCATCCCTTAGTCTACCACCACTTCTCAGGCTTTGCGACGAACCCAGCGGCCTCTTCGATTGCGCCAGCAACGCGGAAGCAGGCTGCTTCGTCCAGAGCCTTCCCGATTACTTGCAGGCCGAGCGGCAACCCATCATTGTCCGTCCCTGCCGGAACAGAGATGCCCGGAAGGCCTGCAAGGTTCGCGGTCACTGTGAAGATGTCATTGAGATACATCTGAACCGGATCATCGGTCTTCTCGCCATAAGCGAACGCGGCGCTCGGACAGGTCGGGGTCAGCAAGGCGTCGACATCTGCGAAGACGGTTTCAAAATCTTGCAGGATCCGCGTGCGAACCTTTTGAGCGCGCAAATAGTAAGCGTCATAATAGCCAGACGAGAGCACATAAGTGCCAATCATCAGGCGGCGTTGGACTTCAGCTCCGAAGCCGTCGGCCCGTGTGCCTTCGTACGTACCGATCAAGCCATCGCCATCCTGGCGGGCCCCATAGCGCATGCCGTCATAGCGCGCGAGGTTGGACGATGCTTCGGCGGGTGCCACGATATAGTACGCTGGTAGCGCGTACTTCGTGTGTGGCAGCGAGACATCGACAATCTCCGCACCCATGGATTTCAGCCACTCAATGCCCTGCTGCCATAGCGCTTCGATTTCGTCGGGCATGCCGTCGACGCGGTATTCTTTCGGGACACCGATCTTCATGCCTTTGACGCCTTTGTGCACCTCAGCCGTCCA
>CAYNUI010000111.1:6635-8614 GCA_964400185.1 uncultured Hyphomonas sp. | reverse complement strand
CGCCGCTGATCAGCCTTTCAATTGCTGTTATGAGCCTCCTCTTGGTCTCCATCGGAGGTTTCCTCATCAATGATATTCTGGATCTGTACGCAGATCGGCGCAGTTCTACGAAACGCGGCCGCATGTTCGCGACCGGGGCGCTGAACATTCCGCTCGGTGTCGTCAGTGGGATAGTGTGCAGCGTTGTGGGTATCGGTTTGGCGTTTTCAGCGCTCCCGGGTGGCGCTGCCCTGATTATCCTGAGCTATCCGGCGATCGCCGCACTCTATTCTTTGGTTTCGGATGAGAAGCGGAGCCTCGCAGCGCGTTTCGCGAGCGTTGGCTACGCGATATCCGCAATTGTCATTGGCGCGTTGACTGTAGGAAGCGATCTTTCGAGTGGCGTCTTAATCGCAGCGATCGCAGCAGTCGGATTGGGTGCGGCGCTAAGTCGGTTCGTTCGGCGCGCTGAGTGAAGTTAGTTTAGTCTGCGATGGATCGGTCCCAGGCCCTATCTCGATACGCGTTCGCGAATTCATTTCGATAAGCCAGCACCAAAATGACCATCAAAGTCATCGGGATGGCGCGCAGGACACTGAGCACAATGCTGTCCAACTGTTCCATCGGCGCTAAGGCTTGCTCAATAAGCTCCATCAGCCAGATGTGACCGATCGGGGCGCTGAGCAGGATCAAAGCCATGATGCCCAATGCGGGTTTGGAAAAATGGCGGTTCATCGCAATTCCGTAGACGATGACGACAAAAAGGAAGCTGAGATAATGCGCCCAAACAACGGGCGCATAGATCATTCCCGCAAATAGGGTCGAGACAAAGATAAGGTTTCGCTTGGCGCGCGTGTCTGATGTTCCGCCTGTAAACCGCCACACGGTGTACATCATGGTCGCAATGAGGGCCCAGCGAACGCCTGTGTTCATGAGCGCCAAAAGCAAGGGCTGAGCGTCTGAATCCAGCGCATCATAGTCATTAGGACCGACGAAGAGGGGCTCAAACCAGCCGGTTGGGTGGGAGTTGTGATAGGGGATGCCCAGCAGCGAGCCGCTATGCTCCCTCAGAAGGTCTAGGAACGCTTGATGGACCGGCCATCCCAGAAGAAGAATGGATAAACCCATCGCAAATAAGCCAGATCCAGCGGCCCAGATTTTAAACCGTCGGGGGGCGAACAGCCATAGCAGGCCAGCGGCTGGGGCAAGGCCGGGTTTGATCAATACAACGAGCGCATAGAGCACGCCTGCCACCCAGTACCGTTCTTTCTCGAACTGGATGAGACTGATCGTCAGCATCGACAAAATCAGCGGAGTGGTTTGTCCGCCGACATAGAACACTGTCCAGAAGGGCAGAAAGAGGAGGACGGCGACGCAAAACAGGCCAAAGTACAACCCGTTCGATCCGTTCTGATCGTCGGTGAATGGCAGGAAATGTCGATAAAGCAATATCAGACTGCTGACGATCAAAACCAGGTTGAGTGATTTGAACACGACCGCCGCCGTCTCGGGTTCTAGCAAAGCCAAAGGAGCAAATAGCAGGCTGCTGATAGGCGTACCGAAATAGAGCATGTGGCCAAACGGATCTTCGCCGCCAATCAGCGCGAACTCATTGTAAAGACTGCCGAACTCCCCAAGCAAAGCTTTATGGCCGGCATCATAGAAATTTGCGAAGTCCAATAGAAGGCGACGGGGCTTCAATATGGCTTCAATACTGTAGACAAAAAGCAGGGCGATGGAGCCCCAACCGATCAGGCGGGCATGTTTTTGAAAAAGGCCTCTGAGCGTGTTGATCATATCGATTGGGCTTTCTTCGCTGAGACGTCTTCACCGTCCAAATCAGCGCGATAGCTGGAATAGGCCGCCAAAAGTAGGCTTTCGTCTGATTCCGTCGAGACCCATCCGAGCTCTCGCTTCGCCGCGCTTGTGTCCAATGCGACGTCCAGGTCAGCGATTTCATACTGTTCTGGATCCATCGGAGCCATTTTGATCAGATGCAG
>CAYNUI010000111.1:2494-6535 GCA_964400185.1 uncultured Hyphomonas sp. | reverse complement strand
TCGGTCGACCAAAAGACTAGGTTTCGATTGGCCTTGCGCTTCATCCAAGCGAGGATTTCGGTGGTGCCTTGAACCGCGCAATAGCGAAAATAAGCGTCCCGCCCAAAGCGTGGTTTGTTGGGTGTAATCAGTCGGGTCGCCATGTGATGCACGACATCTTCTGGGGCCAAATCAATCGCTTTTAACGCTCCGGGCACAGCAACATCGGCGGTTTCATAGCTTACCCGCGCGTGCGTTGCCGGCGGGAGGGCGTCATAGGCTTCGCGCAGATCAACAACCACGATTTCGTGGTCGGTTTGGTCGAGGAGTTGGCGGACAGTTTCCCGGCCTAGAAACCCGTGCCCACCAATCAGAACATGTTTCATTCTGCGGTACCTACATTTCCGCTCATCGCGAGGACGACAGTACCGGCCACAATCAAGCCAATCCCTGCGACGCGTAAGGCGTTGACCTGCTCACCTAAGAAGAAATGCCCCCACGCGAGCACAATGACATAAGCGAGGCTGATAAACGGAAAGGCGAAGCTCACATCAAACCGGGAAAGCGACAGAAGATGGGTGACCATCGAAACGGTCATCGTGATCAGGCCCAGAATGATGAGCGGGTTCAAAATCGCGGACAGCATCAAAGTTACAATTTGCGACCCCGACATTTCCGCTTGTCCAACGCGCGACATGCCCGCTTTCATGAGCAATTGCGATGAGGCGTTGAGAACAACCGTGATCAGGATAAAAATGAAGTATTTCGACATCAATTCGTCGCTCCACCGTCTGTATTTTCAATTCTCAAATCATTCACCACGCTATGGTCGGTGAGGTATTCGATCCACGGAATATCAATCAAGAACAGCGCAAGAATGAGCGCTCCCAAAAAGCCGACATAAGCCAGGAAAGTTGGATTACGGTACATTTTCTCCGGGTTCACCGCTAGTGAAGCTGGCCGGGAAGCAATCTTCAAATACCAAACGAACAGCAATGCGAAGAACGGGAAGGAGAGAATGAATTCGATCTTGTATTTGATCAGGAAGATTCCCAAGAAGAAGACAGATGTCAGGGCGTAGAAAAATGCCGACAGAAGCAGGCTTTCTTCGGTATAGTGCTTAAACGATCTGCGATAATTGGCAGCCCGCGCCGGATCGCCAATCATCCGATATTCAGAGTACCGCTTGATCGCCATAAGATAGGCGCCACCCATCCAGTAGCTGATCAGAATACTCGAAGGTGGCAATACGATCGTCGAAATCGCGGCCCAGCCTAACAGAAGCCGAATTGGGTTATTGATGGACTCCGACAGCACATCGAGGAACACTTTGTCTTTGGTTCGGATCGGTTCAACATTGTAGAGCAAACCCATTACGAGAAGCGCGATGCTGGCAATGTAGAAAACCGGATTGAGGAAGAAAGCGATAGCCAAGCCGACACCCGCCAAAAGCAAATATTGCACAAAGACGTATTTCAGCTTGATCAGGCCCTGAGCGGTGGGCCGAGACGATTTCGTTGGGTGAAAGCGGTCGAACTTACCATCCAAAAACTCATTGATTGTATAGTTGGCGGAGGCAATCAGACAGGTGGAAACAATACCGATCATGAGTGTCATCAGGCTAGAGACCTGTGCCTCGTGGTCGATAATGAACGCCAAGGCGGCGCCTGGAAGCATAAAAACGTTTTTGACCCAATGGTCCGGGCGAGCGATCGCAATATAGTCGCTCAACCCAGCCTGCTTTTTAGACATGCTATCAGCTGTCATTGGAGTGTCCCCTCGCGTGCGCCCCAATGGGATGTCCCGTTCATTGGTGGCGCATTTTCTACTATCCTAACTGTGCAAGAACAGGGCCATAAGACGCGCGCCCCGTCCACTGTCAAACGCGATCCCTGCCTCAGTTCAGGTCAATCGATGGATAGATTGACCGCGTTCTGTGGCCAAACCGCAGATTTAGGTGCGCGCGTGCGACTTTCGTTGTGTGCTAGAAAATCAAGCAGAAACAAAAGCTTCAGAAAATCTCGATTTTACTTGGTTGAGCTTACTCTCGATTTGTGGGAGTCCGATTCTGCGGAGTGGAGTAATAGTATGTTGGTAAAGCAGACTCATGGGTGGTGATCTGCGTCAGGCCTTGCAGTCTCGCTTGCCTCTGAGTTTCGGGGTTAGCGGCGCTTTAGGGAGCCTGCTCTACACCTCATCAGAGATTGACCGATTGATCGCGATCGCACGCGATGAAGGCATTTCTATTTTCGACACCAGTCCGTCTTATGGCGCGGGCTTGGCTGAATCGCGGCTTGGCCGCGCGATTGGGAATTGTCCGAACGCTTTCGTTATGACCAAGGCGGGCATTCGCTCTTCAGGTTTGGTGAAACGCGAGCGTGACCATTCGCCTGAAGGGATTGTTGAGAGCGTTGACGGTTCGCTTCGACGGCTGCGGCGTGAGCAGATCGATCTGCTTTGGTTGCATGGCCCTGACACCACCGAACTCACTGATGAGTTGCTTTGCGAGTTGCAAAACTTGCAAGCGACCGGGAAAGTTGGCGCCATAGGGATCACGTCCCGAGATCCAAGACTGCGCGAGTTCGCATCGAAAGCCCCGTTCTCGGCCTATATGAGCCCGGCAAGCTCTCGCGCGACGCCAGCGTTCCAGGAGGGCTCTAGGACGGTCTATTTTGGGATCGAATGTCTCACTAATGTGAGACCGACGACCGAGGCGAAAATGGATCGAAGCGCTCTGTGGAAAGCCGCAAAAGGCTTGGTCAGGGGAAAGCGTAGTGTTGCTGGCGATATGAGCGCGAAAGAGGCGTTCGAGTTTGCGTTCAAATCCGCCAATTGTGATGTTGTTCTGACGACGACGACTAAAGCTGAACGTATTCGCGAGAACCGCGCACTGGTCTCTGAGTTTACCCGTACGCCTTGCAGCAAAACAATCACAAAAATGGTCAATCCACCCGTCCATATACCCGCTGAAACGCCGATCTTAACAATGACTTGAGATGTCCGCGCTAAGCGGTGAGGCATGGAGATCATGCCCCCGCTTCGAGGTGCGAACACTTGGCTCGGCGCCCCAGCGCGGCAAGGCCTGCTGACCCGTCTCGCCGTCCTTTATGGCTTGTTATTTCTGATCACGACTTTGGTCGTCTCAATCGCGACCCCCGGCCTCTTAAACGGCGCGCGCGGCGTGATCGGCGCAGATTTTCTCGCATTCTACACTGCTGCGGATATGACTCTCCAAGGGAGGGCCATTGAGGCTTATAATTTGACTGCCTTCGACGCGGCGCTTCAGACGCGAGCGCCAAGCGATCAATTAGGCATGATGTGGCAATATCCGCCGCTCATGTTCCTCATCATCGCGCCGCTCGCGTTGCTGCCTTACAAGTTCAGTTTCTGGATCTGGATGACGGTGACGGCGCTTATTTTTGCTTGGGCGAATGCACGGCTGATCCGGGACGCCGCCGCGGATAAATCGATGCGCACGCGGGCGCTCATTTTGGTCCTTGCTGCGCCGATGAGCGTGGGCGTATTGATCAATGGGCAGATCAGTTTGTTGACGGCCGCCTTATTAATGCTGGCTGCCTACCGCCCCCGGCGCTACTGGTTTGTGGCAGGGCTCGCGGCGGGACTGCTGACCGTGAAGCCGCAACTTGGTCTTTTGCTGCCGCTTGCATTTTTGGTCATAGGCGCGTGGCGAGCATTTGGCGTGGCGGCTTTGTCTGCCGTGGTCTTGCACGGCGTCTCGGTCTTGGTCTTCGGGCCACAAAGTATTGAAATCTTCTTCTCCGCTGTTTCGCGCCTACAAGCGGACGTGGCGGGGAGTGGGCTGCTAACACCACCGGTCAATATGACCACGGTCTTCGGTCAGCTGCGCCATTGGGGCTTGCCGAGCAGTGTCGCGATGGGCGCGCAATACGTTACCGCTGCCGCGATTTTGATGTTCGTGACCTGGACTTGGTTCCAAAACCGTGCGGATCGCGGCCAAGACTTTTATCTTGCGGCACTGCTGAGCGCCGGAGCAATTTTGGTGACGCCTTATGCTTACGCCTATGAGATGGCCGCGCTTGC
>CAYNUI010000111.1:0-2394 GCA_964400185.1 uncultured Hyphomonas sp. | reverse complement strand
GGTCGAAGCTGTTGCAAATGGTTCGCAATGACGTGACGCCTGGTCGCATCAAAAGAGGGGCGAAAAGCCACTGAAAAAGGATAGGATAAACCTCTGAGATTGTATTGCGCTGGGCAGAAAAGCGTCTTATCGGGGCGCAAAGAATTGTCCGACAGTTTAATAGGAAGGCGCGCGAAATGTCCGAAGTAGAACGCTTAGCGCTCGATTACATGCCCGTGATCCTGTTTCTTGGGATCGGTTTGGCGATGTCGCTCTTGTTCATTGTTGGCAATGCGATCCTGGCGCCAAGCAATCCGGATCCGGAGAAAAACTCTGCCTATGAGTGTGGCTTCAACGCTTTCGATGATGCGCGCATGAAGTTTGATGTTCGCTTCTATTTGGTGGCGATCCTCTTCATCATTTTTGACCTCGAAGTAGCCTTCTTGTTCCCATGGGCGGTCAGCCTCGGGACAATCGGCGTCTTTGGCTTCTGGTCTATGGTGATTTTCCTGGGCGTGCTGACGATCGGCTTTATTTACGAGTGGCGCCGCGGCGCACTTGAGTGGCATTAAGGAGCAGGGGCCATGTCAGGGGAGTTCAAACCTTACGCACTAAGCTCAGGCCGAGCCGGGGTCGAAGGCGGCTTCGATGTCCGTCAGGATGATCCGTTCTATGCTGGGCTCTCCGACGAGCTCGCGGACAAAGGCTTCTTCACGGCAAAAGCCGACGACCTGATCACGTGGGCCCGGACGGGGTCGCTTATGTGGATGACCTTTGGTCTGGCGTGCTGCGCGATTGAGATGATGCAAGCGGGCAATCCGCGCTACGACCTTGAGCGCTTCGGCATGGCGCCGCGTGGGTCGCCGCGTCAATCAGATGTTATGATCGTTGCTGGGACGCTGACCAATAAAATGGCGCCAGCGCTTCGCAAAGTTTACGACCAAATGCCAGAGCCACGTTATGTGATCTCTATGGGGTCCTGCGCGAATGGTGGCGGTTATTACCATTATAGCTACTCCGTTGTGCGCGGCTGCGATCGTATCGTGCCGGTCGACATCTATATTCCTGGCTGTCCGCCCACGGCTGAGGCGCTGGTTTATGGACTGCTGCAACTTCAGAAAAAGATCCGCCGTGAAGGCTCGATTGACCGCTAAGAGGCGAGTGAGATGACTGAACAGATCGATGCTTTGAATGAGCTCGGCGAACACATTGCCAGTCAAATGCCGGACGCGGTGCGCAAGTTCGAAGTGCGTGTCGGAGAGCTGAACGTCTATGCCGAGCGCGACCAGATCCTGACTCTGATCGAGTTTCTGAAGCGTGACCATTTGTGCCTGTTTGAAATGGTGATGGACGTGTGCGGTGTGGACTATCCTGAGCGAAGCCAGCGCTTTGAAGTTGTCTACCATTTGCTGTCCATGCGCCACAATCAGCGCGTCCGCGTGAAAATCTCGACGGATGAAGACACGCCTGTGCCGAGCATTGTCGACCTGCATCGCGGCGCCGATTGGTTTGAGCGCGAAGCGTTCGACATGTATGGCATCGTCTTCTCGGGGCACCCTGACATGCGCCGCATCCTCACCGATTATGGTTTTGAGGGACACCCGCTGCGCAAAGACTTCCCACTGACGGGCTTCACCGAAGTGCGTTACGATGATCTTGAAAAGCGGATCGTGCATGAGCCGGTTGAGCTGACCCAAGAGTATCGCAACTTTGACTTCCTCTCGCCTTGGGAGGGCATGACCTCGCAAATTCCAGGCGATGAAAAAGCGACCACCGAAGAGGAGGGCGCCTAATGGCTGACGATATCAAAGCTGTTCCCGGCGAAGACCGGACCTTCACCCTAAATTTTGGGCCGCAACACCCCGCCGCGCACGGCGTGCTGCGCATGGTTATGGATTTGGATGGCGAGCTGGTCGATCGAATTGATTGCCATATCGGCCTTCTCCATCGCGGCACCGAGAAACTGCTTGAGTATAAGACCTATCTTCAAGGTCTGCCTTACTTTGACCGGCTGCACTATTCGGCGCCGATGAACCAAGAGCATGCCTGGTGTCTCGCCATCGAAAAGCTGATCGGCTTGGAAGTCCCACGCCGCGGCAGCTTCATTCGCGTCCTCTATTGCGAAATTGGTCGGATCCTGGAGCACTTGCTCAATATCGGTACCTTCATTCTCGATGTTGGCGCGCTGACCCCGATCACTTGGGCATTCGAAGAGCGCGAAAAACTCATGGGCTTCTATGAGCGCGCCTGTGGGGCGCGCTTGCACGCCGCCTACTTCCGCCCAGGCGGTGTCCATCAGGACCTGCCACAGGATCTGATCGATGACATCATGACATGGTGTGAAGAATTCCCGGCCCTTATGCATCGCTTGGAAAGCCTGATCACAGAGAACCGGATCTTCAAACAGCGCAATGT
>CAYNUI010000110.1:7244-8628 GCA_964400185.1 uncultured Hyphomonas sp. | reverse complement strand
TCTTCCTTCTTCTTGAAGTGCAGCGTGCGCATATTGTGCAATCGGTCGGCGAGCTTCACGAGTAGGACGCGAATGTCGTTGACGGTCGCTAGAATGAATTTCTGGAAGTTCTCAGCCTGTTTGCTGGCTTCACTCTGATATTCCAGCTGACCGAGCTTGGTCACCCCATCGACGAGTTCAGCCACATCGGCCCCAAACTCGCGTTCAATGGTGGCAAGATCGACATCGTCACAATCTTCGACCGTATCATGCAGCAGCCCGGCCATAATGGTCGCCTGATCCAAACGGACCGAAGCCAAAAGTGTCGCAACGCGCACAGGGTGCGAATAATAGGGGTCGCCAGATTGGCGTAATTGATCGCCATGTTTCTCGCGGGCGAACTCATAAGCTTTCAGAAGGAGCGCACGATCAGCGTCCGGCTGATAGGCGAGCACCGTACCAGCGAGTTCTTCCTTCGTCAGGAAGGGTTCGTCATCAAATATTCCGCGCGGCGGCCGTGAAGCGCGCGACCGATCTGCTGATTTGACGGTCGCAGTTGCCATTCACACCTACATTCGGTCGTCGCGACCAGATTCCAATTCGGCCTGGTAAGCGCGCATAACGTCTTCTTCGGTCGCGGCAGGGCCGGACTCGAGGGCGAGGCGATCGGCTTCACGCTCTTCTTCCTCACCTGGGCGAACTTCTTGAAGCTCGGCAACGAGAGATTCTTTGACGACTTTCAGGTCAATCGTCTCATCAGCGATTTCGCGCAAAGAGACGACGGGGTCCTTATCATTGTCGCGATCAACCGTAAGTGGCGAGCCTTCGCGGATCATGCGCGAACGCTGAGCAGCCAATAGGATAAGATCAAAACGATTTGGGACCTGCTCGACGCAGTCCTCAACGGTCACACGGGCCATATGAATCTCCTGTAGCCCGCCCTTATATGCAGTGCAGCACGCAAGCGCAACCCGTCCTTGCATTCAAAAATGCCGTGAATTACGCAAGGCACGAATGCAGAAATATGGACCCAATCAGCAATGACGAAAACTGTGGCTGAATTTCCCCCAGAGGCCCCAAAGGACTGCGATCTGTGCCCCCGGCTGAGACAGTTCATTGTTGATCAAAAAGACAAAGAACCAAGCTGGTTCAATGGCGCGGTGCCAAGCTTCGGCGATGAGGCTGCAAAACTGCTCATTATCGGCCTTGCGCCAGGCCTGACCGGGGCAAACCGAACCGGGCGTCCATTCACCGGTGATTGGGCGGGAGATCTGCTCTACGGAACGCTAGAGAAATTCGGGTTTTCTGAAGGCACCTATGACCGTCGCCCAGATGATGGCTTAACGCTTAAACAGGCCATGATCACCAATGCTGTGCGATGCGTGCCGCCTCAGAACAAACCTGT
>CAYNUI010000110.1:0-7144 GCA_964400185.1 uncultured Hyphomonas sp. | reverse complement strand
GCCGGCTCTTCGCGCTCGCTGAAGCCTATCCAGACCTCAAAGCCAATGAGAACTTTAAAGATCTCCAGGATGAGCTCGCCATCATTGAGGACAAGATCGCTGCGGCGCGGCGCTTCTACAACTCCGCAGTCCAAGACTATAACACCGCCCGCGAGCAATTCCCTGGTTCGATTGTCGCTGGCAGCTTTAATTTTGAGCCACGCGAATTCTTCGATCTCGGCGAAGACCGCGTCAGCATGAGCACGCCGCCAGAGGTGAAGTTTTAAGGCTTCTCAGGCCACAAAAAATTTTTCGAAGAGGGCGCTTTCTGGCGCCCTTTTTTATCGCACGAAGGTCGGCAGCCAAGTGGCCAATGCTGGGATGGCCGCAACCAATCCAATCATCACCATCTGCAATCCAATAAACGGGATCGCCCCGCGCCATATATCCATGGTTTCGACCCCCTCTGGAGCGGCGCCTCGTAAATAGAAGAGGGCGAACCCAAAGGGCGGGGTCAGGAAGCTTGTCTGGAGGTTCAAGGCCATCAGGATGGCGAGCCAAACAGGATCAGCGCCCAAAATGATAAGCGGCGGCGCCACGATCGGGACGACGACAAATACGATTTCGATGAAGTCCAGGAAGAAGCCGAGAATGAACATGACCAGCATAGTGATCGCGAGAGCACCCCATAGACCGCCTGGAATGCTGGTCAGGAGGGCTTCGACATAATGGTCTCCGTCATATGCCCGGAAGACGAGGGCGAAGAGGCTTGCGCCAATCAGGATCAAGAACACCATGCTGGTGATCTGAACCCCCGAGCGCAACGAGTCGCTAAACTGTCTGGCGCGCCATAACACTCGGGCCGCGGACAAAAGCCCACCAAAGAAGATCACACTGGCGAGCGCCGAGACACCGATTCCAATCTGGCTGAGGGCGCCGATCTCCTCGCGATTCACCCGTAAATCGAGCGTGTTGACCAAGAGACCCAAAACCAAGAGGCTTACAAAAGACGCCCAAATACTGGCAAGATCCCCGCGCTTGCCATGTTCTGGCGCAAGTCGAATGCCGGCCAATAATAGTGCGCCTCCAGCCCCAATGGCTGAGGCTTCTGTTGGCGAGGCGAGGCCAGCCAAAATCGAACCGAGAACCGCGATAATCAGCGCTAAAGGCGCGCCGAGGCTTCGAGCTATCTCGCCGAGTGTCAGCGGTTCCGTCTCTTCTTCCAAAGAAACGGCTGGGCTCGCGCTGGGTCGCAAAATCGCTGTCACAATCAGATAGAGCAAATACAAGCCGACCAGCATCAAACCGGGAATAAGCGCACCGGCGAACAGGTCGCCAACCGACACCACGCCTGCACCATTTCCAGATCTCATAGCCGCGGATTGATTGGCATTGGAGACCGCATCCGCGAGCAAGATCAGCACGATGCTGGGGGGAATAATCTGGCCGAGCGTGCCGCTGGCGGCAATCGTTCCGGTTGCGAGTTTCGGATCATAGCCTTGGCGCAACATGGTTGGCAGAGCGATGAGCGTCATGGTGATGACGGTCGCGCCGACAATTCCTGTCGATGCGGCGAGCAAGGCGCCTACGATTACCACAGCATAACCGAGACCGCCGCGCACACGCGCCAGGAGACGGCTTGCAGTATGTAAGAGATCGTCCGCCACCCTCGAGCGCTCTAAGATGACGCCCATCAGCACGAAGAGCGGGACGGCAATCAAGACCTGGTTTTCCATCGATCCCAAGATCCGACTTGGCAACAGTCGCAACATGGGGAGCGGGATCAGCCCAAGCTGCACGCCGATAAACCCGAAGATGAGGGCCACGCCCCCCAGTGTAAGCGCGACAGGGTATCCGGCTAAAAGCGCAAAGATGG
Source organism: uncultured Hyphomonas sp. (assembly GCA_964400185.1). Lineage (GTDB taxonomy): Bacteria > Pseudomonadota > Alphaproteobacteria > Caulobacterales > Hyphomonadaceae > Henriciella. Next base: position 5,289 of record CAYNUI010000110.1, on the reverse strand, counting down.
CGCATAGAAACATGCCAAGCGCAAAGGCGAGCTCGATTTCCATCACAGCGCTCCCTCGCTCAGATCCTGGCTCGGGTCTGCAGGGCGTTGTCCTCTAATGATCAGCGCGGCCTTCAAAGCTTGGCTAAGGGCCTGGCCGATCATCAAGATCGCAAAAACTGGCACCATAGTCTTGAAGAGATACTTGATCGGCAGACCGTCACTCTCATTGAAATGCTCAAGGCCGACCCAACTTCGCGAGACGAGGCCAGATCCGGCATACAGAATCAGAATGCCGATCGGGATGATGAAAATGAGAGACCCAAACAATTCGATCGCGGCTTTGGTTCTTTCGCTGAAGCGGGGGCGCAGGATATCGACGCGTACATGTCCGTCGTCGCGAAGAGTCGCCGCCGCGCCGAGCATAAACATCATCGCAAAAGTAAAGATGACGCTGTCATTCAGCCAACTGAAACTGAGGCCAAACACGTAACGCAGGAGAACCGCTGCGAGTTGGATCAGGATGATCGCAAAGGCTGCAGCCAACGCGAAGCCCATAGCGAAGCCAGAGAGGCGATCCAATAGTCCGCTGACCCGATTTGCGATCGTCTTGAGAGGTTTTGGTGCCGCGACAACCAAAAGCGGCAGAACCAAGAGCGGCGCTAATAGATAGCCTGCATAGCGCAGCCCTGTGCCCGTAATCGATACGAACTCTTCCATACCGCCCCAGCTCCCTCTTTTCGCGTTTTGCTTCGCGACTAAAGCTCGCGAGACACCATATATGGACTATCAGAAATGCTGGCCCAGCCCCGCATTTTCTTCAAGGCATCCTCAAAGCTCTCATAAATGCGCTGTTCGAGGCCTCCTTGCGCCCCGACATCGCTGCGAATATCCGCAGAGATCTGCTTCACTTCGGTCATCACATCTTCTGGGAACTGGCGCAGTTGAATGCCTTCTTCATTGACCAGTTTCTCGAGATAGACGCCGTTCTGATAGGTGAATTCGCCGACGGAGAGGTGATTGACCTCGCCACATGCCGCTCGAATGATGGCTTGCTCGGTAGGTGTCAGGCTCTCCCACTTATTGCGGTTCATGCCCATAGCGAGCGCGCTGCCTGGCTCATGGAAGCCAGGGCCGTAGTGATATTGAGCTTCCCGATGGAAACCGAGGAAGTAGTCATTCCATGGACCTACCCATTCGGTGGCATCGATCCGGCCGGTTTGGAGTGCTTGATAAATCTCATTGCCGGGGAGCGCTTCGGCAGCGCCGCCGAGTGCCCGAACTACGTCGCCGCCCATGCCAGGGATACGCATCTTCAGCCCGCGAAAATCGTCGAGGCTATTGATTTCTTTTTTGAACCAACCGCCCATTTGGTGGCCTGTATTGGCTGCTTGTAAGGCAATAATGCCGTATTGCCCCGAGAGTTCTTCCCAAAGCGCTTGGCCGCCACCAAAGTCGATCCAGCCCATAATTTCCGGCGCAGTCATTCCCATCGGAACAGCCGTGAAGAAATTGTAGGCCTTTGACTTTGACTGCCAGTAATAGTCTGCGCCGTGATACATATCGACATTGCCCGAAGCGACGGCGTCGAACGCCTCGAACGCCGGGACCAACTCGCCAGAGGCATAGACCTGGACTTCCATTTGGCCGTCAGACATTTCGCCAATACGATCAGCCAGGCGCTGCGCGGCGGTCCCGAGGCCCGGCAAATCCTTTGGCCAGGTTGTCGTCATGGTCAGACGCGTTTTCTTGCGCCGAATGGCCGGGGCGGCTGGGTCGTCGCTGGTGGATTGGGAGCAGGCAGTCGTAGCTAAGCCTGCGGCACCGAGCGTTGCGGCGCCCAACAGTTTGCGTCGATCAATCATTTAAATCTCCGGTGTGTTTATTCGTCTTCTTCTAGAGGGCGCCACCGTCCGCCATCAAGCACCTCTAAGGGCTTGAAACGCCGCTTATAGTCCATCTTTTCAGAGTTTTTGATCCAATATCCAAGATACACGTGCGGCAGGCCGAGCTCAGCGGCGTGCATGACGTGGTCTAGAATCATGAAGGTGCCAAGACTTCTTTGCCGCAAACTTGGGTCAAAGAAGGTGTACACCATGGAGAATCCGTCTCGCACGATGTCAGTGAGAGAAACCGCCGCGAGCGGTGCATCCTCTTCTTCCCCGAGCCGGTACTCAAACAGAAGCGTCTGAACTGGGCTGTCATTCACCATCGCGCAAAACTCGCGATAGCCCATGTCGGACATGCCGCCGCCATCATGTCGGCTATTGAGATAGGTCTTCAGGAGTTTGTAGTACTCGCGGGTTGCACGAGCTTCGATCGGCCGACGTACCAAGTCCGAATTCGCTTTTAGAATGCGCTTTTGGTTCTTGCTCGGCTTAAACTGTGGAACGTCCACGCGAACCGACCGACAGGCATTGCAAGTGGGGCATGCTGGTCGATAGGCGACGCCTTGGCTCCGTCGAAAACCCGCGCGGCTCAATTGATCGTGGAGCGCGTCTGGGTTTTCCTGCGTGAGGTGCGTGAAGCCTTTGCGCTCAATCTGCCCTGGAACATATGGACAAGGGCTCGCGCCGGTAACGTAGAAACGCAATCCGCGGCGAATTCCTGGAAGTTGAAAGAGCGACTCGTCGAGTTTCATGTCCATTATCTACGCATCTAAATGTCAAAGCGCCAAGGGGCTATCATCGTAAATGCGGCCCACATTAATATTACCAATGGGCCACCAAAGCGTAAAAAATCTCCGAACTTGTAGTGCCCAGGACCCATAACGAGCATATTTGTCTGATACGCAATGGGTGTCGCAAAGGCACAGTTCGCGGCGTAAATCACCGCCAATAGGAAGGGAAATGGGTCTGATCCTGTTTGTTCTGCGGCAGATATTGCAATCGGCGTAAACAGTACGGCTGTCGCAGCATTGGAGAGAATGTTGGTTAATACGGCAACCACAAGGAAGATCGCGGAGAGAATCGCCAAAGTCCCGTAAGGCGAGGCCAATAGGACAACCAATTCGGCGATCATTTTGGCTGCGCCCGTGGTTTCCAATGCGACACCCATGGCGAGCGCTGCGGCGATCACTAGATAGATTCGCAAGTCTAAAGATCGAGCGGCTTGCCTATGGTTTAAGCACTGCAACAGGATCATACAGGTCGCGGCGACGACCGAGGCGAGGGTAATGGAGGCAATGCCCATGGCCGCAGCGCAGACCATTACAATGGTGATCAAGCGCGCGACTTGGGCTTTCGCTGTGGTTGGAAACTCAGTCTGAGACCACTCTAATAGAATCAGGTCCCGGCTCGTTCTGAGATTGCGGAAGGCTGAAATGGGACCGCAAAGAAGCAGCGTATCGCCCGCCTCCAATCGAATTTGGCCGAGCTTGGTCCGGATCATCCGGCTACGACGTTGAATACCAAGCGTGACGGCGCGCGTGAGGCGGCGGAACCCGAGCATCTCCACGGTGCGTCCCGCCATACGTGAACCTGGCGCGATAACCGCCTCAACCAATCCAAGCTGCGTTTCTCCAGAGTCATTGGTCTCTGCGACCCCACCTTGCCAGATATCTTCAAGCATTGCCGGTTTGCCAGCGAGCAGGTCCGTCAGCGCTTGCCTCGTCGCTGCGACAATGACCAGGTCGCCGGGCATCAGCCGCACCTCATCATAAGGCGGAAGAAGCGCCCGCTCGCCGCGTTGGATCATGCGGACGGTCATGTCTTTCAGTTCGGGAAACATGCCCGCGACGGCTTCTTTGCCATCTAGGAAATGGCCAGGCGTCACTTCAAATTGGGCGACGAATTGCTTGCCGGACTTGACCATAGTCTCGGTCAGTTCTTCGCGCTTTGGCAATAAGACGCGGGACGCAATCAGAAGATAGAACACCCCAACCGCTGCGAGCATCAAACCGAAGACCGATTGATCAAAGAACCCTAACGTGTTCGGCGTCAGGCGCTCATAGGCGTCGGCTGCGAGCAAGTTTGTCGAGGTCCCGATCAGCGTCGTCATGCCAGCAAAGATCGAAACAAAGCTGAGCGGCATCATCAATCGCGAGGTCGAAGCCCCCATACGGGCTGCAATAGCTGACATGATCGGTAAGAACATGATCACAACGGGCGTATTGTTCGTGAACGCGCTGGTCGCGAAGACAGCCCCGAAGGCACCAAGGAGCGTCAGCAAGGGGCGCTTATCATATGACCGTACCAAGGCTTTCGTAGGGCCCTCAAGCGCGCCCGTTTGGAACAGGCCTTGGCCGACGACCAAGAGCGCCATGATGGTGATGAGCGCGGGATTGGCGAAGCCAGACAGAAGCGTCGCCACCGAGACTTCACTGCCATCATACGCCGTCGCCCCTGGCAGGCTGAACAGCACGAGCAGCGCAGCAATGATGCTGATCGAAATCAGCTCCATCGACCAACGATCGAGCATGTAGAAGACAATCGTGACGCCAACGGCCGCGAGGCTCGCCCACATGGGCCAATGAGCCAGAATTTCTGCGGTCATTCAGCCTCCAGATGATTCTCGTAAATCGAGTGAAGCTTAGGCGGTCTTCTCGCCAATGACCAGAACAATTGAGATACGCCGATTGGCGCCATCAGCAGGGGCGTCCTGTAATAGTGGTCGCGTATCTGCGAGCCCTGAAACACCTTTGATGCGGTCCTCAGTGACCCCAGCATCGATGAGCAGGCGCCGGGCTGAGTTTGCTCGGTCTGAAGACAGTTCCCAGTTCGAATAGCCGCGGGTTAAGCTCGGATTGGAATCGGTATGCCCTTCAATCAGGACCGGCATAGAGAAAAGCGAAATCGCTTGGCCGGTTAGCCGAGTGAGGTTTCGACCCGTCGCGTTCAATGATCCATCGCCCGTCTCGAACAGAGGCCGCTCGGTCATGTCGGAAAGATCGATCCGCACCAAGTTCGGTTCAGACGTGATGGTAACGCTTGAACGATAGGCTTCGAACAGAGGAGACGCGCGAAGATTATCGGCGACTTGCTGTGCCGGATCCACGCTCGTTGGCGCGATCATACTCACCACCGAGGCCTCGGCCCCAAACTGCTGCGCAATCGTCTCGCGCTGGCCGCTTGAGACGCCATGGATGATCCACATGATCAGAAAAAACGCGCACAAAGCCGTCAGAAAATCGGCATAGGCCAATTTCCAAGTGCCCATCTTACGGGCGGACGCGGCGGGCATTCTGCCCTTTACGCGCCGGGATGAATAAGCTTCAGCCATATTTTTCCCTGAAGACCCTTCTGGTCTAGTCAGACCTCATAGGGCATCAGGGTGAATATCGGTTGAGAATGGCCGCTCGGATTTAGATGA
>CAYNUI010000109.1:5882-8724 GCA_964400185.1 uncultured Hyphomonas sp. | reverse complement strand
CCGCTGGCGACCATCCACCAGCCAATAAAGCCCTGCAGACCGCCCAGCGCGATGAGCGCGCCGAGGCGCCAGGCCCATTTCTTGGACAGCCAGCCTTTAATCGCAAACCAGACGAATCCAGCGATAGCGACCAGACCAATCAAACGGCCAAACAGGCGATGGCCCCATTCCCACCAATAGATGTATTGGAACTCGGCCATGGTCATATTGTAATTCTGTTGCTGGAACTCGGCCGTGGTTTTGTATTTCTCAAACTCAGCGAGCCAGGCGGCTTCACCAAAGGGCGGGAGCGCGCCTTTGATTGGGTCCCATTCAGTAATCGATAGACCGGAATCGGTGAGGCGGGTGGCGCCGCCGATCAGGATCATGGCGTAGACCATTAAGCCGATCACAATCAGCCAGCGGCGGATCCAACGTGCGGCAACAGGAGAGATTGCGTCAGGCATAATGCGCTCTATTTGAAGCGCTGAACGTGAACAACAAGCGGCCACACGGTCGCAGGAACCGGAAAATAGCAGCTATGCCCCGATCCCAGCGCCGCATCATTGCCAGCATCGTGCTTTTGCTCTTCCTCGCCTTTTGGGTCTGGGGCGCTGCAACCATTGGTTCGCAGCTGAACACCGCACCGAAATGGCTGACGCTGATCTTCTACGTCGTCGCAGGCATTGGTTGGGCGGTGCCGCTCAAGCCGGTCTTCAATTGGATGAATTCAGGCCCCGACGAGAGCTAATTAGTCGCCGTCTTGGATTTTCTTGGCTTCTTTGCGGAGCCGCGCAAACATTTCTGAGACGTCTTCATCTTCGTCTTCACCGGCTTTTTCATCAGAGCCCGCAAGTTCTTCCAGCGTCAGCTCGTCTTCTTCATCGATGACAAGTTCGGCCTCGACCGGTTCGTCTTCGGTCTCTTCGGGCTCTGGCTCAGCAACGGGTTCCGGTGTCTCTGTCTCAAACCGGTCAGACGCCGCGCCACCGAAGCGGCCAATAATGGTCTCAGCCCCAATCAGGGTTTGCCCTGCTCGTGGCAGCACCTCGACTCCCGACGGCACATAAATATCGCACCACCCGCCGAGACGGAGCGTGCCGATATTGCGGCCAAGGCGTACGGCGTCTCCGGCCTCGTTGACGATTTCGAGGCGAGGACCAAGCCCGCCCGTGGCGAGGCGCATGCCGACCGAGCGGGATCCACTTTCCAGCGACACATAAGAAATGGCGAGCCCAGGACGGTCCGGTCGCATCGCCGCGAAGGCCGCAGGATCGCCAACTTCAGAGATAACATGATCAATCGCGCCATCCATGGGCGCGTGGATGCCATTGGTCTTGGTCGGGCCAACCGCCACGCGCACGCGGGTCCAGCCTGTGCCATCAAGGCGTAACTCATCCGGTGGGGTGGCCCCGCCGACCGAAACAATCAGCCCATCGGTGGGGGCAACGATCAAACCTTCAGCTTCAGGCGACGTGCGCTCAGCTGTGCGCGTCGCAAACAGGATGATGATCGCCGCGAAGAAGCCGATCCAGAATAAGGGGCCCCATAAAATACCGAGCAGGATACCGACGAGCCAGGCGGCCAGCGCCCCGACATAGCCTTCGAGGTCAAACCCGCTGCGCAGCCAAGGAAAGCGCTTACGGTTGAAATCTTCGTCTGACATGGGCGATGACCCTCCCTATTCGGCCGCCACAGATAGCGCGTCACGCTTGGCTTGGCGCGCCCACATATCGGCATATTCGCCCTCAGCTGCCAAGAGTGCGTCATGCGTTCCACGTTCGATCACTTGGCCCTCTTTCAGAACGACAATCTCATCCGCGTTCTGCACGGTCGACAGACGGTGGGCGACCATGAGTGTGGTCCGCCCGCGTGAAGCTTCATCCAGCGCATCTTGGACAGCCGCCTCTGTGGCGCTGTCGAGCGCTGACGTGGCCTCATCCAGTACCAGTATAGCCGGGTCGGCTAAGATCACACGGGCGATCCCAACCCGTTGTTTCTCACCACCGGAGAGTTTCAGACCGCGTTCGCCGACACGGGTATCCCAGCCATCGGGCAGGCCTTCAATAAAGTCGAGCAATTGCGCCCGGCGCGCCGCATCGCGAAGCTCGTCCATGCTCGCCTCGGGACGGGCATAGCTGATATTGGATCTGATCGTCTCGTTAAACAGGACCACGTCTTGCGGGACCAGTCCAAGCGCTTGTCGCAGGCTCTCTTGCGTCACGTCACGCACGTCTTTGCCATCGACGAGCACACGCCCGCCCAGCACGTCGTAAAACCGGAAGAGAAGCTTTAGGAGAGTCGACTTGCCTGCGCCAGACGTGCCGACAAAAGCGATCTTCTTGCCAGCAGAGACGTCAAAGCTGACGTCCTGGACACCGACGGCGCGTGCATCATGAGTAAAGCTCACGCCTTCAAATGCGACGTCACCTCTTGGCGCGCTCAAGACTTCCGCGTCGTCTTTGTCAGCCACTTCCGGCTTCATGCCGAGCAGGCCGTATAATTTCTCGAGATCGACAGCGCCCTGTTTAATCTCGCGCCAAGCCCAACCGAGAATGTTGAGCGGGGCATAAAGCGACAGGAACATAGCCATCACGCCCGTGAGGTCGCCGACCAACATCGTTCCTTTCGACACGTTCCAAGCGGATATCACCAAGGCCGCTAAAAGCCCGGCATTCATGGCGAGCGCCTGCGTCCCGTTGAGGACATACATGGAGCGCACGGCATCGACGTAGCGCAAATTGTAATTGCGCATCGCGTCGTTGAAGCGGCCCGTCTCGCGGGTCTCGGCGGCAAAGGATTTGACCGTTTCGAAATTGGTCAGAATGTCGACGGCAATGCCGCGAAAGCGGGTATCGGCTTC
>CAYNUI010000109.1:0-5782 GCA_964400185.1 uncultured Hyphomonas sp. | reverse complement strand
CGCGTTTGATGGAAACCAAGCGACAGGCTTTGCGCATGACCGAACGCGTCGACACAGGCGATCCGTTGCGCATCCTGGCTGACCGGCGAGAAGAGCCAGTCGCGCAATTGCGGGAGACCAGCGCCTAAGAAACGGACGCCGAGTGCAATAGACAGCCACATCATGGCCGGCCCAAATCCGGCGACGATCCCGTCCTGGTCAGCGACCAATTTGTTGATCGCGTAACCGAGCAGAAGCGGGAACGCGACCTCTAGGACGGCCGCGCCCAATGTGAGCAGAATGGCGAGAACCATAACCGGTCGCCATTTCTTAAGTTCCGGACGCGCGAGGAGTTTTAAGATCCGTCCGATCGAAACGCCGATGCCGCCATCAGCGCTTTCAATCTTATCCGGGTCCGCAGTTTGATGATGTGCACTCATAGAGCGCCATATGGGACGGTCCGAGCCGTCTGCATAGGGCGAACACGAAAAACCGGCTGCGAATCCGGCTCCGCCCAAACAAAAATCGCGGAGCATTTCTGCCCCGCGATCTGTGGAATGGAGCGGGCTTAGAAGCGGCCGCTAATCGTGATTTTCGCGTTCAGCGGCGCGCCTACCGTCGCCTGGTGCGTGCTGTGCGAATTCGGGAAATAGAGCTCGTCAGTGAGGTTCTGGATATTCAGCTGCACGCGGAGGTCTTCGCTAAAGTCATAAAACGCTGCTGCATCGACGCGCGTATAGCTCGGCAGGACCGCACTATTACCATTGTTGATGAAGCTCTCGTCTTGATAGGTCACCCCAAGGCCCAAGCCGAACTGATCGGTGACCTGATAGGCATTCCAGAGCGAGAACATATTCTCAGGCAGTTCGCGCGGGCGCAGTCCCGTCGGGCCAAAACGATCAACTTGCTCGCCATCGAGATAGCTGTACCCGGTCGCGATGTACCAGCGATCAGAGAGTTGGCCTTGCAGTTGGACTTCAAAGCCCGTGGTCTCGGTATCGATCACGTCCAAGGTCGACGGATCATTATCGGCGACTTGAGGTGAGCTTTGTTCGATCTCGAAAACCGCTGCCGTCAGGCTCAAGCCCGGCTGGATATCCCATTTAACACCAGCTTCGAGATTGGTGAACTCATCGGGGTCGAGGGCATTATTGTTGCCGTTGATATTGGCGAACTGCTCTCCCGAACGGGGCAGGAAGGTTTCCGAATAAGACCCGTAGAAGGAAATATTCTCCATCGGCTTATAGACCAGGCCAAAGCGCGGCGACACCTCTTCATCGGTCCGGGTGCGCGTCTCAATATTGCTTGGATCAAGATTGTCGACGCTGATATCAAAGCTGTCGAACCGAACACCGACGATCACGTCGAGTTGCTCTGAGATCTCGATCTCATCTTGAAGATAGGCCGAGAACACTTCGACGCTCGCCGCCGTGTCATCATTAAGGTCAGAGAAGGTCAGTGATGTCGCGACGCCAGACGCATTGGTGCCAGCACCGTTGCTAAAGGCGAGCGGGCGCATGACATTGAAGAACTCAACATCATCATTTGACCCCGTCCACACTGGGTTGAAACGATCATTGTCATTGGTCGTATCAATGTACTCCACGCCCGTCACAATGGTGTGGCCGAAGCTTCCCATTTGGAACTGACCGATCAGGTCGCCTGCCAGGATCAGGTTTTGGCGTTGCGTTGTGTCGACGTAGCCATCGATGCCGACAATATTTGTCGTTTGATCAAAGGATGACGCGTAAAAGTTCTGATAAAACTTGTCATAGTCGCCATAGAAGGCGCTGACGCGGCCTTTGAGATTTTCTGAGAATTGGTGCTGGACCATGGCGCGCAACAAATGCGCTTCGAGTTCGTTTATGTTGAGCTCTGGATCGGCAAAGACAATGTCTTCGAAGGCTTCAACCGGCTCGCCATTGGCGCCAGTTGGGATGCCGCGGTCGATAAAGCGCTCATGGTCGATATATTCATAAGACAGATCCAGCGTCGTGGCCGGGCTGAGCTTAAAGCGCGCGGTCGGGTTAATGCCGATGCGCTCGCCATCATAAAAGTCGCGATGGTTTTCGAGACTCTCATACATCGCATTGATCCGGAAAGCGGACGTGTCGCTCAGCGTGAAATTATTATCAATCTGTGCACCAAACGCTCCAAAGGAATCGACGCTTGCTTGATAGCCCGTGAACGCGGCTTCGAGATCGGCCTTCTTGGTCACGCGATTTAAGATCCCGCCAGTGCCGCCGCGACCAAAGAGTAGCGCGTTCGGACCGCGCAAGATTTCGACTTGCTCAAGATTGTAGAGCGGGCGGTAATATTGAACATCGTCGCGGACGCCATCGATGAAGAAGTCTGCTGTGGAGCGCACCCCACGAAAGACCACGGCGTCTCGGTGTCCCTCCCCTTGAGACGTGTTCACACCCGGCGTGTAATCAATAATGTCTCCAATGCTCGTGAAGCCTTGCTGTAGGATCTGATCCGCCGTCACAATCGACAGGCTTTGTGGAACATCAATAATCGGCGTTGGGGACCGCAGGGCGTTGACTTGATCGGTGTACAAAAACTGACCGACGACGACGATTTCATCTTGGACGAAGACGTCATCATCGCCTGCTGATTGAGCCTGAACACCGGGGGCAAATCCAATCGCTGATATCGCGGCAGCACACAGCAGACGGGTCTGAATACGAGACATGAATTCCAATTCCTCAAAACTAACTGAGTGTCGCTTACGGGAAGCGCAATTGAAAATCAATCGCAACTAGACTCGAAAATGACAATCAGTCGCAATTTTATCACAGGCGGTTGCTCGCCCGGGTGATCAACAAGAAATTCACGGTCGTTCAGCGCTTTATTCTGGTTTTTGAAAGCGGGTTCAGATACAGATCGAAGCGTTTGATTCAAAAGGCGGGACTATGGCCGATTTAAAGTCTGTATGTGTGTATTGCGGCTCATCGAATGATGTGAAGTCGGACTATTTGCGCTTGGCGCAAGATCTCGGACGGACGCTGGCACAGCGAAACATACGCCTGGTTTATGGCGGCGGCGGCGTTGGCCTCATGGGCGCTTGCGCGCGCGCCACGCACTCCGATGGCGGCGAAGTGCTGGGCATCATGCCTCGGTTCCTGCTGCAGAAAGAACGGATCTTCGACGAGGTCCCGCACGAGATTGTCGACGACATGCATACGCGCAAACAGCGCATGTTTGACGAGAGCGATGCCTTTATCGTCCTGCCGGGTGGGATCGGAACGCTCGAAGAAGCGGTCGAGATGTTGAGCTGGGCGCGCCTGGGTCTGCACGCCAAGCCGATGGCCTTTTTAGACGAGGACGGTTTCTGGGCCCCCTTCTTTGAGCTCATGGATCATATCATTGATGGTAAGTTCACGCCGCAAGAGTTCCGTGCCTCTCTGGTCCACGAAGACACGCCAGAAGCCGCCATCCAGGCCCTCTGCGATCGCGTGGTGAAGCTCGGCGATTAAGCCGGCCCCACCCGTGCCATCTTAAACGCCGCGAACAGCAAGGCCGATCCGGCCACTCGATTGACGCTTTTAATGATCCAAGGCTTCGCGCCACTGGTTGCGAGCGTGTGACCGAGCTGCGCATAGACCGAGTAGATGATCAAATCGATCGCCAGCGTGACCCCGCCCATGAGAAGGATCTGAGGCAGGATGGCGCGCGTCGGATCAATGAATTGCGGTAAGATGGCTGCGAAGTAGAGAAGCGCTTTCGGATTGGCGAACTCGACGGTGAAGCCCGTCGCGAACAAGACAGACCGGCGGGATCGCGCGGCTTTCTCGACTTGCAGCCCACCGGATTTCGACCGGATCGCAGAGACGCCAAGATAAATCAGATAAGCGACCCCCACCCATTTGATCACCGCAAAAAGCGTGTGAGAGGCAATGATCAAAGACGCGATACCTGTCGCTGAGAGCGCAAAGTAAACTGCATTGGCGAGCGCGATGCCGGCGACCCCAAAGACCGCACGTCCAACCCCATTCGACGCCCCTTGCGACGCCGCAGTGATAGCCGCCGGACCGGGTGAGAAAACGACGACAAAGGTCGTGATGGCGAAGATGGTGAAGACCTGTAATTCCATGATGCACTCCCGTTTTGAACCCGATGCATCCTGAAAATTATGCAGCGCCTTGTCCGGTCGCCACCCGCATCATGCTGGCGGGGCCGGAAAATTTCCGGCGATGACAGAGTTTCTCCGGCATTTTATAGGGAGAGGATGGAAACACTGGACGAAAAAGATCGAAACCTGTTGGCGGCGTTAAAACAAAACGCGCGGGCGAGCTTGGTCGCTTTGGCGCGAGACATTGGCCTGTCGCGTAGCGCCACCCATGACCGGATTGTTCGATTGGAGGAAAAAGGCGTCATCCAAGGCTACACGATCATTGAGCGCCCGGATGTCTCGCCAGGTCTGCGCGCCTTTTTGACTGTGCAGCTAGAGCCGTCCACGCGCGATTTTGATATCGCACCAACCATTTCAAAAATGACCGGCGTTGAAGACACGTTCTGTCTCACCGGCGATATCGACATTCTCGTCGATTGCGCCTGTCACAGTATGGATGAACTGTCTGAGCTGCGCGAAGACATCGCGGCTATGGCCGGTGTGCTGGCGGTGCACACGCGCATGGTCTTGAACACGCAATAAGCGCCTTAGCTGAGCCGGCTCAAAGCCCGTTCCCGCCCCATCAGGACCAACATGTCGCCGACGCTCGGGCCACGCTCCATGCCTGTTAGCGCTTTGCGAAGCGGCATGAACAAGCCTTTGCCTTTGCGCCCAGTCTCAGCCTTGAGCACTGCAGTCCAGGCGCCCCAGGTCTCCTCGGTCATCTCGCCGTCTGGCAGAAGCCCAGCGGCGGCGGTGATGAACTCCCGGTCTTCGGCATCAATCAGCGGCGTAATCTCGCCGAAAGCGACAGGCACGAAGCGCGCGGCGTCTTCGACTTTCTCGCAATTCTCGCGCACCAGCAGCCAGAAGGTTTCATCCGCCGCTTCAGGCGCGATCGCGGTTAGGCGGTCCTTGGCTTCGGCGAAAGGCATGGCGTGCGTCAGCGCTGCGTTGAGGCCGTTCAGCTCTGCTTCGTCAAAGCGAGCCGGTGCGCGGCCGATTTTGCCGAAATCAAACTCTTCCGCGAGCTGGGTGAGCGACTCGCGGATCTCGACATTGTCGCTGGTGCCGAGCTTGCCGAGCAAAGAGCAAATCGCCAGCGGTTCAATCCCCTGCCCGCGCAGCTCGCCCATGCCGAGAGAACCAAGGCGTTTTGACAGGCTCGCGCCATCGGCGCCGACCAGAAGCGGCGTGTGCGCCATGTCAGGCGCCGTTCCGCCAAGCGCCTTGAAGATCTCAATCTGCGCGCCAGAATTGGTCACGTGGTCTTCGCCGCGCACGACATGCGTGATGCCCGCATCAATATCATCGACGCAACTTGGCAGCGTATAGAGGTACGACCCGTCGGCGCGAATCAGAACTGGGTCGGACAGCGAACTGGTTTCGATCGCCTGCTCACCCCGGACCAGATCGTTCCAGACCACGCGGTCGCCGGAAAGCTTAAACCGCCAGTGGGGTTTACGGCCTTCAGCTTCATATGCCGCTTTTTCTTCGTCGGTGAGGTTGAGACCGGCGCGATTATAGATAGGCGGTTTGCCACGCGCGCGTTGCAGCTTGCGCTGGCGGTCGAGTTCATCTGCGGTTTCATAACACGCATAGAGCAAGCCCATCTCGCGCAGTTTGTCGGCGGCCGCATCATACTCTGCGAACCGCTCCGATTGTTTGAACGTCTTGTCCCAGGTCAGG
>CAYNUI010000108.1:0-8870 GCA_964400185.1 uncultured Hyphomonas sp. | reverse complement strand
GTCGACTTCGATGGCCATTTGATCGTGCTCTACGAAGTGCTGGAAAACTAGCGCCAAGCAGTGACAGGCAACCAATCGCGCTGAAAGGGTTTTTACGGTACGAACAATTTTCTTAGGTTCGAGAAAATGTGAGTTCCCGCGTGAAGCAGCCGCCTCAACAAACCCGCCGCCCGCCCGCGCAAGTGAGGTCTGTCGCGACCCGCGATCTGATTATGAAATCGGCGCGCAAGGCGTTTGCGGAAAACGGTTTTGACGCCGCCAGCATTCGCGACATAGCGGCGAGTGTGGATATGACTCACACGCTCATTCGCTATCACTTTGGGAGCAAGGAAGAGCTCTGGAAAGATGTCGTCACGGATATGTTTCAAAAGCTTGATGCCGCATTGAGCGAAGAGGCGATTGGGCCCGTCGACTTCGCCACCCGCGAAGGTCTGACTGTGTTTTTGCGACACTATATCCGATACTGCGCGGACAATCCGGAACATGCGCGGATCATGATCGGTGAAAGTCTGCATGGTGGCGAACGCTTGAAGTGGATGATCACCTACATTCGCAAGAGCCACCAGGCGCTCATACCAATTTTCAAACAGCTTATGAAAACCGGCGTCGTTCCGGAGGTTTGGTTGATCTCGCTCTTCTATGCGATCTCTGCGGTTTGTCAGATGCCATTCGTGCTCTCCAACGCGATCAAAGAATTATACGGCATCGACATGCATCAGGACGCTGCGATCAATGCGCATACCGAGACCGTGATAGCCCTCCTGCTCAACAGCCCTGAACGCAGTCCCGACGCCTGGCCATCTCTACCCGATTGGGCGCAAGGCTAAGGCCTCACAAAAATCACACACCCAGATTGCAAAGCCCGGCGTCAAGGTCGGAAAGAACTTGACTCTTATCCAATTGTATAATTTTCCAACTGGTAAAAACTATACAATTGGAGAGGAAAATGATTCGACATTCACGCCTGCTACTCACCGCTTCTGCCTTGACGCTTGTGCCGATAGCGCCCGCGATCGCACAGAACCAAACGGATGACGACGATGCCCGTCGGTTAGGAACCGTCACCGTGACATCGCAGAAAGTGGAACAGAATCTCCAAGACGTTCCGATCTCAGTTACAGCGATTGATGGCGCAGCTTTAGAAGACCGTCAGATTGACGGTTTCGATCAGTTGCAATTCGTCGCGCCGGGGATCAGCTTCAATGCTGGCGTCAATGCCCGGCAATCGGCCACGACCATTCGCGGCATCGGGACCAGTCTCTTCAATATCGGAATTGAGGCTTCAACCGCCATCGCCATTGATGGCGTTGTGATGGGACGCGAAGGCGCCGGTATTTTCGACTTTGCAGATGTTGAACGCATCGAGGTTCTTCGCGGACCGCAAGGCACCTTATTTGGTAAGAACGCATCCGCGGGTGTTGTCTCGGTGATCACACGCGGACCAACGGAAGAGCTCGCCGCAAATTTCAATCTCAGCTACGGCTCGTTCAATGAAGTAAATGTCAGCGGCGGCGTTTCCGGCCCAATTGCAGACGGGATCACCGCGCGCATCTCCGCCTATAGCAACACGCGAGATGGCTATATCGACAATATCAATCCGACCGCGCCGCAGGATGAACTTAATGAACGCAATGAGCAGGGCGTGCGGGCGAAGATCAATTTTGACCTGTCCGACTCCTCGTCGCTCTTGCTAGGCGCCGACTATGTCACCCGGGAGCAGGCCTCTGGCGCGCTCACTTACCGACAGATTTCGCCTGGTGGTCCCGGCACGGGCTTGCTCGGTTTCGGTGTGCCCGTGGTCGGTCCAACCAGTCTCGGATTAGGGATCACACCAAGTCCGGAAAACCTTCAAATCGGCTCCGAAGCTGAGTTTGACTCAGACATGGATGCCTGGGGCGTGTCTGCGGAATATACAAGCACGATTGGCAATCATGAATTCATCTCCCTCACCTCTTATCGTGAATGGACCAGCTTTGACGTCAATGATGCCGACCTCATCCCACTGCCTTTCTTGTCAGTGAATTCTGGCGACCTTTCGCAAAATCAATTCTCGCAAGAGTTCCGGTTGGATTCTCCGCGCGATCAGCAACTGACCTACACAGTGGGTGTCTTCTACTTCCAGCAGGAGATGGAGCAGGACAATATTCAAGGCGGAACGGCGGGGTTAGACCTGCTCGGTGCCCTCCCCGCAGGCTTTCAACTTGGCACCTTCTTGGAGTCTGAGTTTGAAGAACTGAATTACGCCGTGTTTGGTCAGGGGGAGTTTGCTGTGACCGAGAATTTCTCGTTGATTGGCGGCGTACGGCTTTTGCAAACTGAAGTGGAAGGCCGACAAGAAAAATCGGTCGCGCCTGGATTTGTCGGGCCCTATGCAGGTCAATCAGTTTCCAATGGCGTCGAGAGTCAGGAAGACAAGGATAGTGCCCTCGTCTGGCGCATTGGTGGGCAATATTACTTGGACGACAACACCAATATCTTCGCGACCATCTCTCGTGGCTACAAAGCGCCGGGTATTGTCACCGGCCTGTCGGTTAATCCCATTTCTGGCAACACGCTCCCACGGGTCGCCCCTGAAATTCCAACTCAATTTGAAGCAGGCTTCAGACGCACCAGCCCAGATGGCCGACTGGTCACCAATCTGACTGGCTTCTTCACAGAGATCGAAGACTTCCAGTCGCAAGCGTTGGTGCCAGGACCGTCCGGAACCACGATCTTCTCCGTGGCGAATGCAGGTAGCGTTGAGACCTATGGATTCGAAGGCGAGATCACAGCGCTTCCGACAGATGAACTCACGCTCTCAGCAGCGATCGCGTACACGAATGCGACCTTTGCAGATTACCCGAATGGCCAATGCTATCCGCTGCAAACGCAAGCCGAAGGGTGCACGGTGGTGAGCGGGCAGCGCGTGCAAGACCTCGCAGGCGCTGATCTCGCCAACTCTCCAGACTGGGTGATCAATGCCCTCGCGCGGTATGACTTTGATCTTACACCGAACATGCCAGCATTCGCGCAATTGGGTGTTCAGTATCGGGGCGAAGCGCAATCCTCCATCACCAATGATCCAAATACATTGATGGACGCCTACACACTGCTAGACGCGCAAATCGGCGTGGATCTGTTCGACGGGCGCGGCACGTTCACCCTATTCGGACGAAACCTAACGGATGAGAGCTTTGTTGAGGCAATTGTCGGTATGCCTTTCGACACCGCAGGTTACGCGCAATTCGTGACGCTAGAGGCGCAACAAACATGGGGTGCCAAATTGAGCTTACGGTACTAAGCTCGGCTCCCAAGCGCGCGGAGCAATGGCATACTTCAGTGGGGTCAGAGTACCACCTCCCATCCTGACCCCACTTTTCTCAAAAAGGCGGCACCATGACCCTTCAATCCTATCTCATCTCAAGCCTGACTCTTTTGGGCCTGGCAGCCTGCAGTTCGGTGTCCAGCGCTGAGACAGAACCCGCCGAAACCGTCCCGACGCAACCCAATATCATTGTCGTGCTGGCCGATGATCTTGGCTGGGGCGATGTCGGGCTCAACGGCGCGACGCTGATCAAGACGCCGCACATTGACCGGATCGGCAATGAAGGCGTTCGCCTCACAAGTTTCTATGCCGGGTCGAATGTGTGCACACCCTCGCGCGCGGCGCTCCTGACCGGGCGTTACGCGATCCGTTCGGGCATGCAGCATGTGATATTCCCCCACTCGCAAGACGGCTTACCGCAGTCTGAGGTCACGGTCGCGGAGGTCCTGAAAGACGCGGGCTACGCCACCGGCATGGTCGGCAAATGGCATCTTGGTCATTCGGATGAGTATTGGCCTACGGCTCACGGTTTCGATGACTTTTTCGGGGTCGCTTATTCAAACGATATGCAGCCATTTGATCTGTATGATCAGAAGACCGTCATTGAGTCGCCAGCGGATCAAACAGCATTGACGGATCGCTACGCCGCTGCGGCTTCGGATTTCATACGCAAGAACGCGGAGACGCCCTTCTTCCTTTATTACGCGGAGACCTTCCCCCACATTCCTTTGTACACGCCGGAGAATGCCGTCGGACGGTCGGAGGCTGGGCATTATGGCGATGTCGTTGAACACTTGGACGCCGGGATTGGCGTCATCCTGGAGACACTCGATGAGCTTGGTATTGCCGACAATACGCTGATCTTAGTGACCTCAGACAATGGCCCTTGGTTTGAAGGCGACGCCGGCCCCTTTCGCGATCTGAAGGGCAGCACGCATGAAGGCGGATATCGTGTTCCGTTTCTCGCGCGATGGCCCGCGGCCATTCCCGCCGGCACAGTAAGCGATGAAATGACGATGGCGATTGACCTGCTCCCAACTTTTGCGGCGATGGCCGGAGCGAATGTTCCGACGGATCGCGTGATTGACGGCAAAGATATTCTCGGGGTCTTACAATCTGGCGCCACCAGCCCGCACGACACGCTCTTTTTCTTCAATGGCAACAACGTTGCCGCCGTTCGGGATAAGCAGTTTCGCTTGGTCCTATCGACTTACTACAAGTCTTTTGAAGTGCCGTTTGAGCAGTTTGGCAGCAAACTGCTCTTCGATTTGGCGCGCGATCCGAGTGAGCGCTTCTCCTATGTACGCGAGCATCCTGAAGTCGTGGCTCGCCTGCAGGCTGACGTGGATGCTATGCGCGCCGAGGTGGCAAGCCAGGTCAAGGATCCGATCAATCCCTTTCCGCCCACTGACCCTAACATCCCGATTGGACCAAGGCTGGCCGAAGAGTAAGCGAGAGTTTGCTTTTTTAAGTGCTCCGCCGCCGCCAACTGAGCGCACGGCTCAGCCGTGTATGTAATGTATGATCGAGCCGGTACTGCGTCATCACGGCGAGACCACCGGCAGTGAACACAATCGGGAACACAAAGGCCGCAAACCGTAAGCCTTCAAGGGTCTCAGCAGACAAGGGCTCGGTCCGTAGTTCCGGCGCCTGATACTGAATCAGCGCGAGGAAGAGCCCGAGCACGAACGCGGCCAGGCTACTGGCAGACTTCAGCGCCAACTGGATAAGGCCGAAGCCGATCGCTTCATCCCGCACACCGCTGTGCCATTCGCCAAATTCCACCGTGTCGGGTGCCATCGACCAGAGCAAGACCGGGGTCGCGCCCGCGAACAGTCCTTTCACAAAAACCAGCGCGGCGAGAGGTTCTAAAGTGCTCGGGGCCAATGCGAATGTCGCGAGGCTCACCAAAACGCTCGGCACCCCAGCAATCAACCATGTTCGCGCTTTTGATGTCTTTGTGGCGACCCAGGTCCAAATCGGAATCGAAACTCCAAATCCAAGCAGCAACGGAAGCAAAACGAGGCCTTGCTCGCCCGGCGCTCCGACATAGTCGGCCACATAATAGTTGAGGGAGTTGATCCCAATCGTGCTGCCAATGGATCCAAGGAAAATCGCTAATGCAAGAATCCAGAAGACCGAGTTTCCTTGCAGAAAGCGCAGGGTTTGCTGGAAAGACAATTGGGTCGAGGCGCCCGATCCAATCTCCGTTTCATGGGTCGATAGGCCGACGATCAGCATCGCGATTGTTGCGATCGTCGCATAAAGCGCCGCGACCCAGACAAAACCCAGGCGGATATTGCCGTCGCCAAAGGCCTCAGCAAGAGGGAACATCAACACCGCCGCAAGCAAGCCGGCCGACATCGCCCCAATCATTCGTGATGCTGCGAGATAACCCCGCTCTTTACTGCTTTGCGTGAGCACGACGGTCATCGCCGTGTAGGGAACATTGACCACGGTATAGAGCGTTCGGAAGATCAAATGCGCGACAACGCTGGAGGCAATAATGGCCGACGGAAACAATACCGGAGCTGCAAACATCGCCACGAAGCTCAACCCGCATAGGGGTGCCCCAAATAAGACGTAAGGCCGATAAGCGCCAAAACGCGTTTTCGTTCGGCTGGCAATCAAGCCCATGATCGGATCGGTGATCGCATCCCAAAGGACCGGCCCCGCCGCCATTAGGCCCGCCGTCACCGGTGCAATGTTGAGAACATTTGTATAATAGATGAGCAGAAAAAGGCTGAGCGTTGTGTAGAAAAGGTTGAACCCTAAATCGCCGACGCCATAGGCCGCTATGGTTCGCTTTTTTAGTCGATCGGCTTGCGCATTCATATCAAACACCCCGCTCACGCGGATCAACTGGGTCCACGTCGTAGGAAGAGCATATAGCGTCTCAAAAATTATCCAATTGGATAATTTAGAAGCTGACGCGACGGCGCATAGATTTTAGTCAGGAACAAAAGTGGAGACGATAAGATCAGCGTGGTCTTCGATCGCCTGACGCGAAAGCGCGTTATAATCGAGCGTCACTTTGACTTCGGGCGCGAGCGCGAAAAGATTCTGGCAGGCACCTGAGATCATGTACATGATCGAGGCGGGTGGTGCGTCCATCTTCAACACGCCATTCTTTTGAAGCAGTCGAATTTCTTCCACCATTCTTTGGTGCGGCTCTCGCAATTGCTGTTTGAGCGCCTTGCGCATACGCGGCGTTGGACTGACCGTCTCCTGCATCAATATCCGGGCGTGCTCCGGATATTTCGCGCAATAATAAACATAGCGGCGCAGCAATTTCGCGAACCGAGCCCGCGAACCTCGCGGGAACTCTAACTCTTCCTCTTCCGTGAGAGACAGATATTCAAACTGGCGTTCAAACAGGTGCTCGACTGCAGCAAACCAAAGCTGTTCCTTATTGTCATAATGATATCGGATCATGCCATGAGTCAGATCAATTCTCGCCGCGATCCCGCGCACGGTCGCCGCATCAAATCCGCGCTCGGCGAATTCTTCCAGCGCCGCCTGCAAGATATCTGCGCGCGAGCGCGCTGGTCGCTTGGTCGGCTTCGTCTTCAGTTTAAGAGTGCTCATAGTATGCCTCGCATAACATCATTCATCTCGCAGACTCAAACCGTTGCCAATTCGATTTCTCACATTACTATCCAACTGGATAATTTTTGATCAACCGATGACTTGGCGATGCCAAGCGCTAATTCGAAGGATACGGGATGGACGGGCAAACAGGCATGCGAGATTTTTCACCGCAAAAAGGACTCTCTGAACAAGACATTGAGAGCTTGATCACCGACATTCTCGAAGAAGCCACTTTGGAAGAAAAAGTCGGCATGATGTCTGGGCGCGGCTTTTTTGAAGCCATGGCGCGCACGGGAGGGGTTTGGGGCGCCGAACCTTATCGCGCAGGCGGCGGCATTGATCGACTTGGCGTCCCAGCTTTGTATTTCACGGATGGCCCACGCGGTGTCGCGCGCGGAAACTCAACCTGCTTTCCATGTACAATGGCGCGCGGCGCAAGCTGGGACCGTGATCTCGAGCGACGCATTGGTGAAGTGATGGGCATGGAAGCCAGGGCGCAAAATTGCAATCTGTCTGGCGCGGTTTGCGTAAATCTTCTTCGTCATCCTGGTTGGGGACGCGCTCAAGAAACCTATGGTGAAGACCCGTACCATATGGGCGAGTTGGGCGCGGCACTATCGACCGGCATTCAAACGCACAATGTCATTGCCACGGTGAAACATTATGCGCTGAACTCGATCGAGAACGCGCGCTTTAAAGTGAACGTCAAAATCTCGGATCGCGATCTGCGAGAAGTTTACTTGCCGCACTTCAAACGCATCCTCGACGCTGGCTGCGCCTCCGTTATGAGCGCTTACAATAAAATGAATGGCGAGTATTGCGGCCAGAATCGCGAGCTCCTCACCGATATTCTGCGTCATGAATGGGGCTTTGACGGGTTCGTGCACTCTGATTGGATGCTCGGCGTTTATGCGCCCTATGGGGCATCGGCTGGGTTAGATGTGGAAAACCCGGAACCCCTGCAATACGGCCAGAACCTGATCGACGCGGTCAACAATCGGCACATCGAACCCTCCGTGATTGAGACCGCTTGTCGCCGCATCCTTCGCGTGACCTATCGGTTCGCATGCGCGGATGATCCATTTGAAGAGTATCCGATTGAGCTCGTCGCTCGTGAGGACAATCGCGCGATCGCGCTGGAAGCGGCTGAAAAGTCTGCGGTCCTTCTAAAGAACACTGGCATTCTACCGCTCGAAAAAGGCGCTCGTATCGGAGTCTTTGGCGAGCTCGCGGCGCTCGAGAACACAGGCGACCACGGATCGTCGAAAGTGGTGCCCCCTTATGTCATTACCCCGCTCAAAGGGATCGCAGACTATCTCGGTACCTCCGAGCTTTCTGTCGCTGGCACAGAAGCCGACATAGATGCGGCGGCCGCCGCCGCCAAAGACCTCGAGGCCGCCATCGTCGTTGTCGGCACGACTGCCGAGCATGAAGGCGAATGGATCCCTGGCAATATCGGGGCTCAGGCCCTTTTCGGCGAAGGCGCGCAAATTCCGGAAGGGCTGAAGCAGCTCATGTCTGCTATGGCTGAGCAGCGCGAGAAAAAGAATGAGAACGCTGGCGCCTTGGGCGGAGGCGGTGATCGAGGCGGCGATCGCGAACGCCTACGCTTGCCGGATGAGCAGGTTGAATTGGTCAAAGCCATAACGGCCGCCAATCCAAACACGATCGTCGTCGTGGTCTCGGGCTCGGCCATTTTGTGCCCGGATTGGGGACCGAAGACTGGCGCGATCCTGCAGACGTTCTACGCCGGAATGGAAGGAGGTACGGCGCTGGCCAAGCTTCTCTATGGTGAGGTCAGTCCATCTGGAAAATTGCCATTCAGCGTCGCCGACGATGAGAGCGCCTATCCATTTTTCGACAAGGATGCCGAAGAAATCGACTATGGCAGCCTGCATGGCTACACGCTGTTCGAAAAGAACCAGACCAAAGCGAGCTACGCGTTTGGACACGGCTTATCCTACACTCAGTTTGC
>CAYNUI010000107.1:2067-8926 GCA_964400185.1 uncultured Hyphomonas sp. | reverse complement strand
ATGTCAGGAGCGACATCATAGATTTTATAGCATTCAAGCTGCATAGCAGATCCTTCATCTCGGGCTTGACCCGTTCTCGATTTCCTGCCCCAAGGCCGAGATGCCTGCAAGCCCAACTGATCTGTTTGCCTATCTCGACCAACTCCAGATCGCTCACACCACCGTCGAGCACCCCGCAACCTTTACGGTCGAAGAAGGCCGTCACCTTAAAGCGTCGATGCCCGGTGGTCACACCAAGAACCTGTTCATGAAAGACAAGGATGGGACCATCGTATTGATCTCAGCCTGGGCCGATAGTCAGCTCAAGCTCAACCAGTTGCACAAGCTTATCGGCACCCGGCGTCTGTCATTTGCAAGCGCCGAACTGATGGTGGAATGTCTCGGGGTGGAACCCGGTTCTGTCACCGCCTTTGCCCTCATGAATGATAAAGATCAGCGGGTGCGATTTATCGCAGACGCCGCGCTCATGGGCTTCGACACTGTTAATTTCCACCCATTGGTGAATACAGCAACGACGGCGATTAGCCGGGAAGACTTTCGTCGCTTTGTTGAGGCGACAGGTCACTCTCTGACGGAAGTGGACTTTTCGGGTCTGTGATCATGAGCGCGTTTAGCGCTTCAATTCGAACCGCTGCGCGATCGTCGGCGAGGAGTGGGATCAGGCCTTTGTCGACAAGATATCCATCGGGTCCCCAAGAGTCCTCTTGGGTATACTCTACGACAAACTCTGCCAAACCCGGTACCAGCGGCACGTTTTCTTTTTTGACGTAAAAATACATGCTTCGCGAAACCGCATAGTCTCGGCCGATAATGTTTTCGAATGTGGGTGGCACACCAGCAATGGTCGCCGCTTTTACGCGATCCAGGTTCTGCTCAAGGAAGGAATAGCCGAGCACACCCACGGCGTCTTCATTTCGCAGGAGCGTGTTGATGATTGAGCTGTCATTCTCGCCACTATCGATCCAGGCACCATCATTTCGGATTTCATGGGCCATTCGGCGAAACTGCTCTGGATCGGTCTCTTTCAGAGTTTGCAGTGCTGGGAAGGATATCGCCCCGCCTTCCATCGCGATTTCTGCAAAGGCATCGCGCGTGCCGGATGTGGGCGGCGGACCCGAGACAAGAATGCGCATGCGCGGTAGCTCGGGATCGATATCGCTCCATTCCATATTCGGATTGGCCATAAACCCACCATCGCCATCCGGAATGTTTGCGGCGAGGGCCAGGAAGATTTGTTCTTTGGTCAGGTTTAAATCGCCGCTCGCCTTGCTCGTTGCCAGTACGATGCCGTCATATCCAATCTTCACTTCGACCGGATCTACAATCCCCGCATCGGAACAGAGCTGTCGTTCGCTCTCTTTGATCCTGCGTGACGCATTGACGATGGAGGGCTCGCTTTGGCCAATGCCGCGGCAAAAGGCCTTGAAGCCGCCGCCTGTGCCTGTGGTTTCCACGATTGGGGCCGGGAAGTCAGAGATGGCTCCAAACTGTTCTGCAACCGTGGTTGAAAAAGGCGCTACGGTGGAGGATCCAACGATGCGCACCTTTTGCATGTTGCCCACAGCATAGGCCGCTTCCAATTCTCCTTTATCCTCAAGCTCCGCTAAGTTGACGGACGGCCCGCAGGCCGTGAGGCAAAGGCTAAACAGGGTGAGGCAGAAAACGCGCATTATTACTCCAGGTGCAAAGACCAAGAGGAGGCCCATACGCGAGTTTTGTGACAAGCTGATGAGCGGTGCGTAAAGACTTACAGTTCGACTTGAGTGAGCTTGGAGAACCCAAAACGTCGACAGACTTCGACCAGGCGTGATTGATTGTCCGCTGAACTGGTCAGCCAAACATGGCCTCCGGATGCGTTCCCGCGCTGGGTTTCCGGCAAGACGCGCAAGGTCTGCCGGGCAATGGCTTCGCCGCTATCGATGAAGGTGACCGGATGCGGCACCGTGGCGGCCAATTCGCCGCGGATCAGCGGGAAATGCGTACAAGCGAGCACGACGGTGTCTATGTCGTCGCTGCCATCGGCTTCGAACAAAGGCGCTTGTGCGGCGCGGAACGCCTCAAGCGCCACAGCTCCACCGGAGGCAATCTGTTCTGCCATGTGAACCAACTCGACCGAGCCGTGCAGGATGACGCGGACTTGGCTCGCAAAATCTTCGATCAGTTGAGCGGTATAGGCACGGCGGACAGTGCCAGGCGTGGCGAGCAGTCCGATGGTTCCGGTGCGGGTGAGCTTCGCCGCGGGTTTGATCGCTGGAACGGTGCCAACGACAGGTATGTCCAAAACCGCGCGGACCTCGTCCAAAGCCAATGTGCTTGCGGTATTGCAGGCGATCACGAAGACATCCGGGTTTGCGGCTTGGCAAAGCGCTTTCGCCACTTGCGGTAAGCGCATGCGCAATGCGTGATCTGACTTCTCGCCATAAGGGAAGAAACCGCTATCGGCGGCGTAATCAATCTGGAGCCCGGGTGCGAGCGCTTGAATCTCTCGCGCGACGGTTAAGCCGCCCATTCCGGAATCAAAAACTAAGACTTTGCCAGTGGGAGTCGCATTCATAACCGCTTGATTAGCGCGCTTTCGCGGTCAGGGGAATCGACAATGCTTGCGCTCGTTCAGGGCACTTGTTATTGTGCGCTGCAGCATAATACGGACGTGACTATGAGCTCATCGGATCTTCCCAAGGACCCATCCCCGCTAACGCCTTTCGGATACTGGCAGGAAAGTCTCTCTGCTTGGGTCGATTTCTCGCGCCAAACCGGCAAGCTCATCGCCTCACAGGCTGGTACGGGCAAGCGGAAAATGGATGCCGATTCAGAAACCCTTACCGCAGAATTACTGCGCACGCTTTCAGATCTAAACTTGCGGCATTGGCAGAATACGGCGCGTCTTTTGGAGAGTTTTCCCACATGGATGCAAGTTCCAAACACGATGGCGGGATCGGCTATGGTGGATTGGTTCGACAACGTTCAACGCAACCGCGTCAAAGTCGCTGAAGCGATGAAAACCGAACCACAGCCTGATCTGATCGCGCCTCGAACTTTGCCAAAGCCGGAAGGCTCTGCAGACGATCTTACGCGCATCAAAGGTATTGGTCCTAAGCTTTCGTCGCTGTTGAACGAGTTGGGGATCTATCACTTCAGACAAATCGCGGATTGGTCAGACGCAGAAGCCCGCTGGGTCGATGATTATCTGTCCTTCAAAGGCCGTGTCGCGCGCGAACAATGGATCCCGCAGGCCCTGTCTCTCATGGCCAACGGATCCGCCACGGTTCACTGATCCCGCGCCCTGCGCCGTCAAGGCTCACGCAAGACAGTTTCAAAGCTTGACCTCACCCCCCGGACCCTTAGTGCGGATTCGATCGCCGTGAGGGACCATGGGCCAAACTCGAAATGTAACTGATTGGGTTCTGTTCGCGGCCCTGACCACGCTCTGGGCGTCGGCCTACGCGTTTACGCGGCTTGCGGTCAATCCAACAGATCCTGCGGCGGGCATTCCGCCTGAATTTATCATTCCTATGCGTTTAACGGGCGGAGCAGGTATATTGCTCCTCGTTGCGCTATTCAGTGGTCAAAAATGGCCGAGCTTTGGGGATTGGAAGAGCTGGCTCATCATTGCGGTTATGGGTTTGCTCGGTACGGCGATGCCGTTCTATTTAATCACCACGGCTCAACAAACCGTCGATTCAAGCCTCGCAGCCCTGTACGTTTCGGCGGCACCACTCTTTACGTCGATCGCCGCCCATTTTGTCTTTCACGATGACACGTTGAGCCGCCGCAAGGCGTTTGGAATTGCAGTTGGGTTTGCCGGGGTCGCCGTCTTGTTTGGCCCTGAAGCGATCGCAGCGTTCGGCTCCGCCAGCGTCACTGCACAAGCCATGTGTCTCTTAGCGACGGCCTTCTACGCGCTTTCGACGATCATCGCCCGCTATGGACGCGATATCCCGCCCTTTGTTTTCTCGGCAGGGTTCGTCACATTTGGCGCCATCGCCACCCTGCCATTCTTGGCCTTTGTCGACTATTCTACGCTAGACCCAGCGCCCAGTGCGATCGCTGGCGTCGTCGGGCTGGCGATTGCTCCGACCGCGATGGCGTCATTCCTTTACTTACTTCTTGTCAAACGCACGAGCGCGAGCTTTGTCTCGCTGACAGGATACGCGATCCCGATCCTGTCAGCGATTATTGGCTTCTTCGCATTCCACGAAGTGCAAAGTTGGAATGCGGTTCTGGCTTTCGCTCTGATCTTGAGCGGCGTCTGGTTGGCGCAGCGGAGTGGAACAGCGCCTAAAGCGTGAATGTGCCTTCGATCACGGTCACGCTCTGACCACGCAATTTTACGCGGTCGCCAACGAGTTCAGTCTCCACAAATGCGCCTCGGCCAGGATAGGCCTGAAAGCACCGTGCGCGGGTCTCGCCCGTGATGTGCTGAACCAATGGCGCGACCATACAGTGCCAACTACCTGTCGCAGGGTCTTCTGGGATCCCGCTGCCCGGGGCAAAGAACCGACTGGTGACATCGACCCCTTCACCATCGAGTGCGAGGCACCCGAAATTGCCAAGGCCCCAATTGCCATCTGCATAACCGAGTGATTTGAGGCGCTCTAAATCGGGTGCGAGAGATTTGATCTCATCCGCCGTTTCGAACATCGCGACGTAGCAAGGTCCAATGAAGGCTTTGATGGGTGTCGCGCCGAGGGCGTCGGTGATCTTAGCATCGGGCTCAACTTCCTCGATCGACTGCGATGGGAAGTCCATTTCCAGGCGTCCGTCTGCCAAGCGCGACACGAATAACTCGCCTGATTTGCGTGTGCGGAACGTGATTGCCTCTCCTTGGAATTCGGCGTGCTCATAGAGGTAATGCCCCGAGGCGAGAGTCGCGTGCCCACACAGCGGCACTTCGACGGTCGGTGTAAACCAGCGCAGCTCCCATACACCATCACCCGCTGGGACGATGAAGGCTGTCTCCGCCACGTTGTTTTCCGCGGCAATCTTTTGCAGCGTCTCATCAGGAAGATAGGCGTCGAGCGGCATCACGCAGGCTTGGTTGCCCTCAAACGCTCGGCTCGCGAAAGCATCGATTTGAGTGAATGGGATCTTGGTCACGGTAAGCCTCCTATCTTGGGGGAGGACTTGCTCTCACACCCATGACATCAAGACAAACCATGATTTCTAAGCGATCGATCAGTCTTCCTGATCTAAGAGTTTCCAATTGTGTGCGACCGGTCCGTGCCCGCGTCCGAGACCCGGCGCATGCTTGATCGCTTCATGCAGATAGAGGCGCGCAGCCTCGACCGCATCTGGCATCGGTTGGCCTTGCGCTGTCAGCGCGGCGCACGCGCTCGCTAAGGTGCAGCCCGTTCCATGCGTGGAGCTCGTCTCGATCCGTTCACTTTCGAAAATCCACTCGCCTTGCTCTGTCTGCAAGACGTCCGTCACGACCCGTCCCGGTATATGCCCGCCTTTGACCAGAGCGCCCTTGGCTCCCCGTTCGAGCAAAGCTTCAGCGGCGCGGCGTTGACCGTTGACGCCATCGACGG
The DNA here is from genome assembly GCA_964400185.1 of uncultured Hyphomonas sp. Taxonomy (GTDB): domain Bacteria; phylum Pseudomonadota; class Alphaproteobacteria; order Caulobacterales; family Hyphomonadaceae; genus Henriciella. The sequence goes on along the minus strand of CAYNUI010000107.1, from coordinate 3,395 downwards.
CTTTGCCGGTTAGCACTTCAGCCTCGGGCGCGTTTGGCGTCACCAACGCAGCCCCGGGGATCATCAGCGATGCGATCGCGGAAACGGCTTTTTCGTCTACCAAGGCGTCACCAGAGGTCGCGACCATGACCGGATCGACGATCCGTGGAACGTCGCGCGCGAGCGTATCGAGCGTTTCAGCGACTTGCTCGACTAAGGGGGCGGAGCCGAGCATCCCGGTCTTAATCGCATCCGCGCCGATATCCGTGAGGCAAGCCTTCATCTGCGCAGTGACCGCCTCGAGCGCGACGGGCCATACGCCATGCACGCCGGTCGTATCCTGCGCGGTGATCGCAGTGATGGCGGTCATAGCATAGCCGCCCAGCATGGTGATCGCTTTGATGTCGGCTTGGATTCCAGCACCGCCGCCGCTATCGGAGCCTGCGATAATCAGGACCCGACCGGAGGGAGTCGGCTCGTCGCTCATTCGATCGGAGCCTTAGCCCAAGTTGGTGGTGGGGGTTCCACTGGAGTGGTGAGATCAAACTCGACTCTAAAAAGCCGTTCGGGCCGGCTCATCTGATAAGTGAACCTCTCGCCCGGTTCGATCTCCACGCGCCAGGTGTTTTGGGTTGAGACCTCGATATTCTCTTGCACGAAGAGTTTTTTGGTCTCGGCATCGGCCGGGAAGTCCTGATATCCCGCCGCGCCTGTATCGTCGCTATCGCCGCCATATTGCGTCAGAACGTCTTCCGTACCGTCTTTATGGCGATGATCATGCTTGAGCCGTAGACCTTCAACGGTGCGCGTGATTTGCCAAGTGCGAGATCGGTCTTCGTCAATGGTGAACGGAATGTCGATCCGTGTGCCCTCACACTCTGCCGGACCCATGATCATCCGCGCTGATTTGAAGTCGGCATCGACTTCGTCATTGCTCACTAAGGTGCCTGCATAGGCCTCCCCATCACAGAGCGTGCTTAAGCGTTCAAAATAGAGCGATTCCGGTTCCGGAAGGGTCGCGCCGCTGCAAGCTGTGAGCGCTGCAATCGCGGGGAGGGCTGCCCAACGCATGGCTAGAACTTCACCGCACCAGAGCGCAGCGTTTCATAGGCATCTGGAGTGAGGGGTTCATACTTGCCGCTGTCGGGATCAAAGTACCAAATCGGTTCACTGACAGTGTTCGGATCAAATCCTTCTTTGACAAGCTCCACCTTGCGATATTTGAAGGTGCCGGTTGTCTCAGCTTCTTGCTGCTCGCGGATGAAGAGCGGGATGGCATACTTCGGCAGATGTTCGCTCAGCCACGCGTAAAGACCATCATAGTCGACCGCGCCATCGGTGGTGATCGC
>CAYNUI010000107.1:0-1967 GCA_964400185.1 uncultured Hyphomonas sp. | reverse complement strand
CCGAACGTGCCTTTTTCAAGATAGCTCGGAATGCGTCCCACGGCGCCAACTTTGCCATCAAAGCCGAGGAAACTGACATTGCCTTCCGTTGAGCCGTAAAACTCGCAAACATAGGAGATGTTGAACCGGGTGAGGAACTCTTCCCAGATATCTGGGCGTAACCCATTCCCGAAACCGGTCCTGATCTTATGGGCACGTTCTTTCGGATGTGGCGGCGAGTTCACCAGGTACCGGCAGAGCTCACCAATATAAACAATCGACGTGACTTCATTTTCAGCCGCGTCATCCCAAAAAGCGGAGGCAGAAAAGCGCTTGCGCAAGACGATGCTGGCGCCGGTCATTAGCGCTTGCCCGACGCCGCAAAGCCCGCCCGTGCCATGGTAGAGAGGCAGAGTGATATAGATCCGGTCGCGGGCAGTGGTCTTACACGGCGCGATGAAGGATCTCAGCATGCCTTGCGTCCGCGCTTGCGTCAGTCGCGCGGCTTTAGGCAGGCCCGTCGTGCCGGACGTGTAGACATAGAGGCACAGGTCTGCGCCGCGCAGTTTTTCGCGATGCTCACGACTTGGCCGTTCGGCGGATATCGCAGCCATTGCCGCCACCAAATCCTCGCCTTCTTGGCCGCCATAGGTCCAAATTTTCGGCTGACCTTCAAACAAACCCGCGGCGCTACGGATCGCTTCATCTTGGTCAGCGCCAGTAATGATCAGTTTGGCGTCGGCAATATTCACGCAATGCGCGAGCGCTTTATCGGTGAGGTTATGATTGATAAGGCCGACAACGACGCCGATCTTGGCCAATCCATACCAGGCGGAGACATATTCCGGGCGGTTCTCCATAAACAGGGCAACAGCATCGCCCGCTTGCAGACCGAGCGACAGCCCCCAATTGGCAAACTTATTGGCGAGGGCATCCATTTCCGCATAGGTCGTGAGATTGCCTTCAAACCGCCAAGCAACATTGTTCGGGTATTTGTCGACCACGTCTTCAAAATCGTCGGCGACCAATTGCTCGGAGTCAGGTGAAATCTCACCCGTCCACTTTTTCATGCCCAGAAGGACACGCATTGTTGTGGCTTCACGCTTGATCGTCTGAAAAATGCCCATTTACCTCGCCTTGTCGTTGCCCGCCCCATGCTTCTGATATGACACCTAGGTTGCACAAGGCGTCGTTTCCAGTATCTGGCTTACCTGCTACACACGGCGCATCAATAGTTTACGCGAGAGACACCCCCAGAAAATGTCAGATCCAGTTGGCGAATTGCTACACCTCATGGACTTAGAACGGCTCGAAGTCGATCTGTTCCGTGGCCAAAGCCCCGAAAACGAAACCAATCAACGCGTGTTTGGCGGGCAGGTGATTTCGCAGTCTTTGGTGGCCGCGTATCGTACGGTCGATACCGACACAAGGACCTGTCATTCCTTGCATGCCTATTTCATGCGCCCTGGCGACCCGTCGATCCCGATTATTTACGAAGTCGATCGCTCGCGCGATGGCGGCAGTTTCACAACCCGGCGCGTGGTTGCCATTCAGCACGGCAAACAGATTTTCAACATGGCGGCCTCGTTTCACAAGCTTGAAGATGGGTGGCATCACCAACATACCAAGCCAGACGTCCCTGGCCCTGACGAATTGGAAGATCGGATCGCGTGGCGCGAGAAATTTGCCGAACGGCTACCTGAACGCGCACGCGAACACTTTATGCGCCCACGGCCCATCGAAATTCGCGAAATCGATCCGCTGGATCCGCTTAAGCCCGAAAAAGTCAGTGACACCCAGCATTTATGGTTCCGCGTTCGCCGCGAAATCGATGAGCAGCCTTGGTTGCACCACTGCTTAATGGCCTACGCATCGGACATGTCTCTGCTGGGCACTGGCAATCGCCCGCACGGCGTGTCGTGGATGACGGGCGAGTTGATGTCCGCCAGCTTGGACCATGCCATGTGGTTCCACGCGCCGATCAATTT
>CAYNUI010000106.1:4601-8927 GCA_964400185.1 uncultured Hyphomonas sp. | reverse complement strand
GCGCCAAAGAGTGGAAAGATGAGCTGGTCTTCCTTCATGATGTGCAAGCCGGGCCTGCCGATCGCTCTTATGGCGTCCAAGTCGCGCGGCTGGCCGGTCTTCCGACCCGAGCGGTGAAACGCGCAGAACAGGTACTAAAGAAGCTGGAAGCTGCTCCGGATGCGGTCGACACGCTCCCGCTTTTTGCGGCCTCGTCGGACCCTGAGCCGGAAGATACGCCTGTCGCCGCTGAGCATCCCGCGCTTCGACTGCTGGACAATCTCGACCCGGACAGCCTAACCCCTCGCGAAGCTCTGGACCTGATCTATAAGCTCAAAGATCAGACCTGACGGACGCTATCGACGCCCGTCGCATTATATTCTACAGCTTCATCCAAACCCTATGCCGCGAAAAGACGGCACCTTTATGCAAGATAAGGACTTTGAGGCAGCTGATGGCCTATGAAACCCTATTGACCGAAGTGGACGGCGCGGTCGCCGTGATCACTTTGAACCGCCCCGACGCACTTAATGCGTTCAACAATCAATTGATGGACGAATTGACGGCTGCTTTGGATCGGTTCGACACCGATGACGAGATTGGCTGCATCGTGATTACCGGCTCCAAAAAAGCCTTTGCCGCTGGCGCTGACATCAAAGAGATGCGCGACCAGACCTATATGAGCGCCTATTATAGCGACTTCATCACTCGCAATTGGGAACGCGCCGCCCGGATGCGCAAACCTGTGATCGCGGCGGTCAATGGCTACGCGCTTGGCGGTGGCTGCGAGCTCGCCATGATGTGCGACTTCATCCTGGCGGGCGAGAAAGCAAAGTTCGGCCAGCCGGAAATCACCATTGGGGTCTCGCCTGGCGCGGGCGGTACGCAGCGCCTGACGCGCTTTGCGGGCAAGTCCAAAGCTATGGAAATGTGTCTGACCGGGCGGATGATGGATGCTGAAGAAGCCGAGCGGTGTGGTCTGGTCTCTCGGATCGTGCCGGTGGATGACTTGGTCGAAGAGGCCAAAACGGTCGCTAAGAAGATCGCCGCCATGCCGCGTGCAGCAGCGATGCTGACCAAGGAAATGGTGAATACCGCTTATGAAACCCCATTAAGCCAAGGGGTTATGTTTGAACGCCGCCTGTTCCATTCTCTGTTCGCAACCGAGGATCAAAAGGAAGGCATGGAAGCCTTTGTTGAAAAGCGTCAGGCGCATTTCAAAAACCAGTAGCTCGATCATCGTGCAGAGCGGTGAAATGACTCTGAAAATTTGTCACTTGGCCTGGCCCTGAACGGTTGACGGCCTATGCTTGGTTATGTACTTAGCGCCTCTTCGCCAGATAGGGCGACCAAAGGAGTTTTTGATGGCGAATACGAGATCAGCCAAGAAGATGGTGCGCAAGATCGCGACGCGCACCGAAGTGAACAAGGCGCGACGCTCTCGCATGCGTACCTTTGTTCGCAAAGTAGAAGAAGCGATCGAGGCTGGTGACAAGACGGCAGCCGCCGAAGCCTTGAAAGCCGCGCAACCAGAAATCATGCGCGCAGCCGGCAAAGGTGTGATCCACAAAAACACATCTGCCCGCAAAGTTTCGCGCTTGTCTGCCCGCGTAAAGGCGATGGCATAAGCGCCCAAAACCCGTCCCCGCACGGATAAAAAATTGTTAAGCTCGCTGGCCTTGCCACGCGGGCTTTTCTTATGTCAGTGTGCCTAAATTATCTCAGTGTCTTAATTCTGAAATATCCACAGAGAAACGGCGTTTTGCGGATTGACAGAACAAAGCTGGAAACCCCGTCGCAATTGCACACTCAAACCTGTCAAGTGCATCTTTTTTTTCTTTTTTTTGCGTGATTCTTCAAGGGGTTTTTCGGAGTCAACCGGGAGTTTCCGCAAGCCGTAAAACTTTCTCCGGTGGACAGCAAAATCTGTCTCTGTTTTATTAAACCCATCGACGGAATGTCCTCTGTGTACAGCGTATTTTAGGGCAGGCTTGTGAGGGCCTGAACAGAGGTCGTGTGTCTTTTCCGCTCGGTCGCCAAGATGAACAAAAAAATGAATAAGAAAGGAACATCTTATGGGGCTGACGAATGGGGTTGGGGAGCAGAAGCCCACAACCAATCATAACGTTAGAGGGGACCAATTGGGAGCAAAGGCGCTCTGGTCTAAATCGCTCACTCAGGTGGAAGCGGAGACTGCGCCGGACAACTCACAACAATGGCTGACAGCTTTGCGCTTTGTCGCCGAGGTGAACAAGGCCATTGTCGTGGCCGCGCCCGACCAGTTGACGCTCGACCGCGTGACGACTGGCTTTGCCCGCCCGCTTCAGCAAGCGTGGCAGAAACTGGACCCGAAAAAACGTCGGCTGAAGTTTGAACTTTGGAGCCGCGTCCCTGCGGACGTCCGCGATGTCGTGGGCGATCCCTGGCTCTCTGAAAGCTCAGCGACAGCCGCGTCAGCCTCCGAAGATGGTGAAGCCGACGCTTCCGGCGAGGTTGATCACTCAATGACCTTCCGCACGCTGGTCACCGGCCCATCTAATGCGCGGGCTGTGGGTCTCGGTAAGCGGCTCGCTAAGGGCGCGCCAATCCCAGCTGGCGTCATCGTGATTTACGGTCAGCCTGGTACGGGCAAGACCCACCTTCTGCGCGCGATTGAAGCGGCAACCTCTGGCAAGAATGACTCGCGGCGGCTCGCCTACATCTCTGCCGAAGAGTTCATGACCCGATTTGTGACCGGCGCACGGGCGGGCGATACCAGCGCCCTGCAGGCCTATGTTAAAAGCAATGATCTTTTGATGATTGACGATCTGCATTGGATCGCGGGCAAGGCAAAAACCGACAAGGCCTTCTTTGGCGCCCTGCGGGCAGTCACTTCAATGGGTGGCCATGTAATCATCACCGCCGATGCGGCGCCGGGTGATATGGTCGGGCTTTCCAAAGAGCTTGCTGGCGAGATTAAAGGCGCGGCCTCGGTCGAAGTTGCCATGCCAGACAATGAGATGCGCAAGGCCATCATTCGCCGTCATGTCGAACTGATCGCCAAGGACACGCCAAACTTCGCTCTGACCGATGCGATGGTCGACCGGATCGTGGCGACCGTGCGCGGGGCGGGCCGGGAGCTTTGCGGCGTCCTATGGAGCCTGCAACTCGAAACCGGTTATGGCGAACTCGCGCCAACACCGGAAATGCTCGAGACAGTGATCCGCCGAATTGCGGGCGAGCCTCGGACCCCGAGCCTGGACGACATCAAGCGCACCTGCATGGACCTCTACCGGATCTCTAAGAGCGATATTGAAAGCGCCAGCAAAGTCCGCACGATCTGTCATCCACGCCAAGTGGCGATGTACCTCTCTCGTGTCATGACCGACAAGTCGTTCCCGCAAATTGCGACGGCTTATAAGAAAAAGGACCACACCACGGTTCTGCACGCCTATCGCAAGATTAAGAAGGCGATGGACAAGGGTGATCGCGACATGAGCGAGGAGATTGAACGGGTGAAAAACGCCGTGTTCGACCGCCTGGCAGGGCATGATCAGGCCTGATCCACAGCCAAGCCCGCCAGGGGACTTGCTTTTCACTGTAAATTCGTGACTTTAGCGGCCCGCTCCCAAATCGGAGCGGGCTGATTCGTTCGATAAGGCGGGCGATCAGACGCGGGCAAGACCGGAAAAACCGGCAAAGGGATGATGAAATGAAACTGACGATTGAACGTGGCGCGCTTCTCAATGCGCTTGGACATGTCCAAAATGTCGTGGAACGCCGAAATACGATCCCAATCCTCTCTAACATTCTCGTCGAAGCCACAGATGGCGCCGTCCGTTTCACCGCGACCGACCTTGATATTGAAGCGGTCGATCACGCTGATGCGAAGATCTCTGAAGAAGGCGCGGTGACCGCGCCCGCTGGAACCCTGTTCGACGTCGTCCGCAAATTGCCGACCGGCGCTGACGTTGATTTGGCCTTCGATACCGAGAAGCGCCAATTGGTGATCAGTTCGGGACGCTCGGAGTTTAAACTGCCGACGCTGCCTGCCGGTGATTTCCAAACCATGGTCCCGGATGAAGACGCGACTGAGTTCGAGCTCGAAGCTGCGGATCTGCGTCGTCTCATCGATAAGACACGGTTCGCCATCTCAACCGAAGAGACGCGCTATTATCTGAACGGCGTCTATCTCCACACAGCCGAGACCGATGGCGGCAATAAGCTGCGGACCGTGGCCACCGATGGCCACCGTCTCGCCCTATCCGAGATCGACGCCCCCAAAGGTGCCGAAAGCCTCGAAGGCGTTATCGTCCCGCGCAAAGCCGTGGGCGAAGTGCGCCGCTTGATTGAAAGCGAAGACGGCGA
>CAYNUI010000106.1:1958-4501 GCA_964400185.1 uncultured Hyphomonas sp. | reverse complement strand
CGCTTCTTTGATCGTCAGGTCATGGCGCACATTCCGAGCCATGGCGGCGTTTCGGGTCGCTATGAGAAAGCCATGCGCGAGCGCAATGCTCTGCTGGAACGCGGCCGCGTGGATCCAGCTTGGGCCGACGCCATTGAAGGGCGCATGGCCGAGGCGGGCGCGATGATTGCCACCAATCGCGCCCGCGTGCTGACGAGCTTGCAAGCGGCCATCGATGCGCGCCCTGAAGGCTTCTTCCCAAAGGGCGATCTCACGCTTGAAGGCGAGGCGGAACAGGCCGCCGCCGAAGGCGCGAGCCTGTTCGACATTATGGACTTGATCGCCGAGCAACTAGCGAGCGGGCGCTACCGCGACCAGGCCGCAGGTCGAACGCTAAGTGGACCGCACCGAACCGACCTTGCCGTCATCCACCGCCCAACCGGCGCGGCAGCTGGCGAGGCGTCCACCGGACAGCAAAAGGCGCTGCTCATCGGACTCATCTTGGCGAGTGCGCGAGCGCTCGCGGAGCAAGATGACGGACCGAGCCCGCTCATCTTACTAGACGAAGCCGCTGCCCATCTCGACCGCGACCGGCGCGCGGCTTTGTTCGACGAATTGATCGAACTGGGGGGCCAGGCTTGGCTCACCGGCACCGAAGCGTTCCTGTTCGAAGCGTTCGGGGATCGCGCACAAAAGGTCGAAGTTCATGCACCCGATGTGTGAGGGTGAGACCCGTCCGGGTTGCTGCGTGACAGAAGGACGGACGCTTACTATCGTCTCCACATGAGCCCACAACACTTCCTGCCAAACCTTTTCAAAACTCTCATTGGTCTTTGTCTCTTGGCTGTCGCGACGGCCTGCGCAAACTCGCTTCAAAGCGATATTGAAACCGCGCTCACCAACCCGGAGCAGACGGGCATACGCTGGGGCTTGGTGGTCGCGGAGATGGATGGGACGGAGCTTCTTTCGCTCAATGCCGATAGCCGTTTTACGCCCGCCTCGAACACGAAGGTCGTGACGACCATGGCGAGCTATCACGCACTTGAGGCCCTCAGCGCGCCCGCCCTAAACCCTGGCACCCGTGTCCTGTTAGAGCCCGATCCAGACGGCGGAGCACCGGATTTGGTCCTGGTCGGTGGCGGTGATGCGATGCTCACAGATCGCGTGGATTGTGAGACCTCCTGCCTCTCTGATCTCGCCGACCAAGTCGCCGCTTCAGGATTGACCGAAGTGGGTCAGGTCATCGGGGACGACACCTTCTTTGCCTATGAACGATGGGGTGTTGGATGGAGTGTCGAAGACCTGAAATTCTATTATGGAACAGCGATCTCGGCGCTTAGCGTCAACGACAATCTGGTCTGGGTCGAGATCGCACCCGGCGCGATCGAAGGTGAGCCTGCTATCGCCGAATGGCAAGACGGTGACGCCTTGCTCAGCCTCAACATGCAAATCGTCACGACCGCGCCTGAAACGAAGCGCCGTTTGCGCGTCGAACGGTTTCCGGGCGCGAACACTGTGCGGCTCTATGGCGAGATGCCCGTCGACGCGATCCCCGTTCAGCTGCGCCTCGCCATCGAAACGCCCGCAGAGTTTGCCGCCCGGCGCTTTGCGAGGCTGCTGGAGGCGCGCGAGATTTCCGTCGCCGGCACAAGTACGCGGCATCGATCTGTCACGCTGTCTGACGAACCGCCGGAGCCTGATGATGAGGCACCGACACACACGGCCGTTCTGACCAAGGCAACCGAAGCCGTCGCGCACTTGCCCGCTTCGCCGCTGACAGACAGCCTGAAGCGTATTTCTAAGGACAGCGAAAACCTTCATGCCGATATCGCGCTGCGTCGATTGGGGCTGCTCGAGGGCACGGGTTCGCGCCTGCAAGGCGTCGCGGCGCTAGAAGCTTTTTTGGAAGAGGCAGGAGTGCCGGAGACCGGGTACGCGTTTCACGGGGGCTCGGGCATGTCGGTCTATAATCGCATCAGCCCGCGCGCCATGGTGGAATTGCTTGCCTTTGCCGCGGAGCAAGACTGGTTCGAGGCCTGGCTCGCCGATCAACCCATTGGCGGTGTCGATGGTTCGCTGGAGCGGCGTTTTATCGGCACGCCTCTAGAAGGCAAGATGTTTGCGAAGACCGGTACGCTGAACGGCGCCAACGCTTTGTCTGGGATGATGATAGCAGCCAGCGGGCGTCAGCTCCTCTTCTCAATCATCGCCAACGACCGTCCAGACTCGACGCGCTCTGCCATCCCGGAAATGGATGCGGCGCTCAATTTGATCGCCGCTGCTTACTAAGGCGCGCCTTGGAACCACTCGACCAGCCACGGATTGACCGTCTTGTGGTTTTGGTAGTTGAGCCCGTGTGCACCCTCGTCCAAGACGCGAACGTCTGCACTTGGCATCAGTGTTTCCAATTTAGCTGCGCTTGAGACCAGCACTGTTTCATCTTGTCCGCCATAAATGGCGAGGACGGGCACACCCGTGGCCTCTAGGCGCTTGAAGGTCTCCTCGCGCCCCGTCATCGGCATATGGCGCAGAGAGGAGAGGAGCGCGCCGAGATAGCCGCGATA
>CAYNUI010000106.1:0-1858 GCA_964400185.1 uncultured Hyphomonas sp. | reverse complement strand
TTCCCGGACGGTCGATCCGACCAGCCGCGCCCAAAATGATCAAACCGCAGCGTTCGAAAGCCCGCTTCATGGAGGGCGATGACATTCTGCTCGTAGATAAAGTTTGGCGTAGAGAAACCATGGACCAAGACGACGAGCGGTCCGTCCTCCGGGCCTTCGAGCCGATAATGAATCTGACCGTCACTGAGCTGAGCAAACGCACCAGGCGCCTTCGCGCGGGCTGTGTCATCGAGCGCTTTTAGTCTCAACTCCGCGACCAAATAGACCGTCAAAGCTAAGAAAATCAGGCCAAGAAGAATGCGCAAAAACCAGGTCATATAAGGTGTCCTTGAAGCGGGAATTTCGGTTGTTTTAAGGGGTTTTCGCCGGGGCATATCCAGTGCTTCTGACATGCCCATTTTTATTACCCGTAAGTGTCTGTTTTTATTGCATTAAAAGGGTCAAAAAATACCAGTATCTGATTTCCCTTTTTGGGGAAATTCCCTTATAAATACAGGGAATTCGACGAATCACTCTTGAGGGCTCTCTTAGATGACGGACGCGGCAGAAAATAATCCAGAATATGGCGCCGACTCGATCAAGGTTTTGAAAGGCCTCGAGGCGGTTAGAAAACGGCCCGGTATGTATATCGGCGATACCGATGACGGCTCCGGTCTGCACCACATGATATACGAGGTGGTCGACAATGCGATCGACGAAGCTTTGGCCGGTCATGCCGACGAAGTGACCGTCACCTTGCACCCGGATGGCTCTGCCGAAATCACCGACAATGGTCGCGGGATCCCCGTCGGTCAGCATGCCACAGAAGGGCGCTCGGCCGCCGAGGTCATCATGACCGAACTGCACGCCGGTGGTAAGTTTGATAGCAATTCCTACAAAGTCTCTGGCGGCCTGCACGGCGTTGGCGTCTCGGTTGTGAACGCGCTGTCCGTTTGGCTCGACCTTACCATTCATCGGGACGGGTCCGAGCATCATGTTCGCTTCGTCGATGGCGGGCGCACAGAAGCGCCTCTGAAGGTTGTAGGCGCAAGCCCGACCAAAGCCGACGGTTCGGCCTATACCGGCACCGCCGTGCGCTTCCTGGCGAGCCCTGAGACCTTCACGATGACGGTCTATAATCGCAAGACGCTGGAACATCGCTTGCGCGAGCTTGCCTTCTTGAATTCCGGCGTGCGCATCGTCTTCAAAGATCTCCGCGAGGCCGATCAATATGAAAGCGTGCTCGAATATGCCGGCGGCGTGGCGGCTTTTGTCCAGCATCTCAATGAGACCAAGAACGCGCTCATCCCTGAGACCATTTTTGTGACTGGCGAGAAGGACGGCATCTCCGTCGAAGCCGCGCTGGAATGGACCGACGCTTATCATGAGAACGTGCTCTGCTTCACCAATAACATCCCGCAACGCGATGGCGGTACGCACTTGGCGGGCTTCCGCGGCGCGCTGACCCGGATCATCAATAAATACGCGGCTGAAACCGGCGCGGCGAAGAAAGAAAAAGTCGACATTACCGGCGACGATGCGCGCGAAGGTTTGACCTGCGTCCTGTCGGTCAAAGTGCCTGATCCGAAATTTAGCTCGCAAACCAAAGACAAGCTGGTCTCCTCTGAGGTCCGGCCCGTGGTCGAGAGCCTGATGAACGAAAAACTGGCCGAATGGTTCGAAGAGCACCCAAAAGAAGCGCAGCAGGTGATGACGAAAATCGTCGAAGCCGCAGCTGCGCGTGAAGCCGCTCGAAAAGCGCGCGAGCTCACGCGGCGCAAAACCGCGCTCGATATTACCTCCCTGCCCGGCAAGCTTGCTGACTGTCAGGAAAAAGATCCGGCCAAGTCCGAAATCTTCATCGTGGAGGGGGATTCCG
>CAYNUI010000105.1:0-8938 GCA_964400185.1 uncultured Hyphomonas sp. | reverse complement strand
GTCTGCAAGCAGATGCTGTCGCCAAAAAGCTGATGGGATTTAAGATCTCAAACGCACTGACCAGCCCGATGGCGCGGTGCCAAGAAACCGCCGCGGCGTTTGCGCAAGTATCAGGACTGACAATTCCGATCGAGCCGCGCGTCACCGAAATCCCAACGCCGCAAGATGTCGGCGACCGACGCACATGGTTGCGCGCGCTGATGGCAGGAAATTGGGCAGATACGCCAGACCTCGTAAAGACCTGGCACACTGACCTGCTAGAGGCTGTAGGCGCTTTGCAGAACGAGACCGTCGTCTTCAGCCACTTCATCGCCATCAACGCAATTGTCGGCCACTTGACCGGCTCGGACGCGGTCACGGTCTTCAGACCCAACTATTGTAGCGTGACGGTTTTGGAGCAGACGAGCTCAGGCCTGACGCTGATCGAACGCGGCGAAAGCCTCGACACACGCGTCTTATAGTTCTTCGGGAAAATGGTGGGCGGTAACGGGCTCGAACCGCTGACCCTCTCGGTGTAAACGAGATGCTCTACCAACTGAGCTAACCGCCCTTCCGGGACGCTTCCTTTGCCTTGTCTGGCGCAGAAAAGCAAGACGGCCCCTGTCAGAAAAAACAGGGGCCGCTGATGTTTGGATAATTGGCCTTAATGGCGAACCGAAGGCTCTCCATCATTTGGGGCTGCGCGCCCCGCCAAAGTGGCGGCAAGCGCCTCTTCGTCGGCTTCTGACCACTCAATCGGCGCAAGTGGCTTCACCAATGCGCGAGACAAGACCTCATTGATGTCTGAGACCGGAATGATGGTCAGGCTCTCTTGCACATTCTCAGGAATGTCAGCGAGATCCTTCTCGTTCTCTTCTGGAATCAAGACGGTCTTGATGCCACCACGTAGTGCCGCCAACAGCTTCTCTTTCAAGCCACCGATCGGCAGCACGCGGCCGCGCAGGGAGATCTCTCCGGTCATTGCCACATCTCGGCGAACCGGGTTGCTGGTCAGCAGTGACACCATGGCAGTGGTCATCGCGATACCGGCACTCGGTCCGTCTTTCGGCGTTGCCCCGTCTGGCACGTGGACGTGAATGTCCGTCGTGTTGAACAAGCTCGGCTTGATGCCGAAATGCACCGCCCGTGAGCGAACCAGAGACTGTGCGGCTGAGATGGATTCTTTCATCACATCGCGCAGGTTGCCGGTGACCTTGGTGTTCCCGCGTCCTGGCATGGAGACCGCTTCGACGGTGAGCAGGTCACCACCAACTTCGGTCCAAGCAAGGCCGGTAACCGCGCCAACTTGATCTTCCTCATCCGCAAGTCCGAACCGGAATTTGCGCACGCCAGAATAATCGGCGAGATTCTCAGGCGTAACGACGACTTGCGTTACACCTTCATTGCCAAGTTCACGAACGCCTTTACGGGCGAGCTTGGCCAGCTCACGCTCCAGCGAGCGCACACCCGCTTCACGGGTATAGTAGCGCAGAAGGTCACGAATAGCGCCCTCTTCGACCACCCACTCTGCGTCGCTTAACCCATGATCTGCCTGGATTTTTGGCAGCAAATGGCGCTGCGCGATTTCCAGCTTCTCATCTTCGGTGTAACCGGCGATGCGAATGATCTCCATGCGGTCCAGCAATGGCTGAGGCATGTTGAGGCTGTTCGCCGTCGTCACGAACATGACGTCGGACAGGTCATAGTCGACTTCAAGATAGTGATCGTTGAAGGTCGAGTTCTGAGCCGGATCAAGAACCTCAAGCAGCGCCGCAGATGGGTCACCACGGTGGTCCATGCCCATTTTGTCGATCTCATCCAACAAGAAGAGCGGGTTGCCCGTCTTGGCTTTCTTCAAGCTCTGAATGATCCGACCCGGCATCGACCCGATGTAAGTCCGGCGGTGTCCGCGGATTTCGCTTTCGTCACGCACGCCGCCAAGCGACACACGCACAAAGTCACGTCCGGTGGCTTCAGCGATAGACTTACCAAGCGACGTTTTACCGACCCCTGGAGGTCCAACGAGACACAGGATCGGTCCGCGCAGCTTGTTGGTCCGCTTCTGAACCGCAAGATACTCAAGAATGCGCTCTTTGACTTTCTCAAGACCATAATGATCATCGTTGAGCTGCTTTTCGGCTGCTCCAAGATCGGTTGAGATGTCTTTGCGCTTGTCCCACGGAAGGGCGAGCAGCCAGTCGAGATAATTCCGAACGACCGTAGATTCGGCTGACATCGGGCTCATCTGGCGCAGCTTTTTGACTTCCTGCTCCGCCTTAGTGCGCGCTTCTTCAGATAGACCGGTTTCTTTGATCTTATCTTCAATCTCGCCGACTTCATCGCGCTCACCATCGCCCTGGTCGCCCAGTTCGCGTTGGATCGCCTTCATCTGCTCGTTGAGATAATACTCGCGCTGGGACTTCTCCATCTGACGCTTGACGCGGTTTTTGATCTTCCGCTCCATCTGCATCATGCCCATCTCGCCTTCCATCAGCGAGAGCGCCTTTTCCAGACGGTCTTTAACGTCAGAGAGCTCCAAAAGCCCCTGCTTTTCAGACAGTTTTACCTGCAGCTGCGAGGCAACGGCATCCGCGAGTTTGCCCGGCTCAATGATATCGGCAATCGTCGACACAGACTCTGGAGGAATCTTGCGGTTGAGCTTTGCATAGCTCTCAAACTGCTCGGTCACAGCGCGCATCAGCGCTTCAAGTTCGCTGGTGCTCGCTTCGACCGCTTCGATGAGGCCGACTTCAGCGACATAGTGGTCGCCGCGGTCTTCCAGCGTGTTAACGCGGGCGCGGCTGCCGCCTTCGACCAGCACTTTCACAGTGCCATCGGGCAGTTTCAGCAATTGTAGGATCGTCGCTGTGGTCCCGACCGGATGCAAATCATCCGCCGTTGGATCATCGGTAGATGGGTCCTTTTGGGCCACCAGCATAATTTCGTTTTGGCCTTCATCGACCATTTCGAGTGCGCGAACAGACTTGTCACGGCCCACAAAAAGCGGCGCCACCATGTCTGGAAACACAACAATATCTCTCAGTGGCAGAACTGGGAGGGTTTTCGTCGTCATACTCGACTCCTTCGTTTCTGGTCCCGCTCAGCGGCGACCATCACCTTCACCCTGTTGTCGGATGATTCTGGCGTCTCATTTATTTGATAACCGAGGATGCACACTTCAACCACTAAATAGCGGTGGAAATCTGCATATTTAATCCTATGAGGAGGCCTGATTAAGAGGCTTCGCTCGGCTGAACCTGTTTTGCGTGCACGTAAAGCGGCTTGGCATTGCCGTCGACCACTTCAGCATTGATCACAACTTCGTCGACACCGCGAAGGCCAGGCAGCTCAAACATGGTATCAAGAAGGATCGATTCCATGATCGAACGAAGACCACGCGCGCCCGTTTTGCGAATGATCGCCTTCTTCGCCACGGCTGCCATAGCATCCGGGGTAAAGGTCAGGTTCACATCCTCCATCTCAAACAGTTTCTGATACTGTTTGACGAGCGCGTTCTTAGGCTCGGTGAGGATCGTTATCAGAGCGTCTTCATCGAGATCTTCGAGCGTCGCCAGAACAGGCAGACGGCCGATAAACTCTGGGATCAATCCGTAGCGCTGCAAGTCTTCTGGCTCAACGGTGCGCAGAATGTCTCCCACACGACGGGCCTCTGGATCTTTGACGTCTGCGCCAAAGCCAATCGACGTCGCTTCACCGCGAGACGAAATAATCTTATCAAGACCTGCAAACGCACCACCGCAGATAAAGAGGATATTGGTCGTGTCCACTTGCAAGAACTCTTGCTGCGGGTGTTTACGACCGCCTTGCGGAGGAACCGCGGCAACTGTGCCCTCCATCAGCTTGAGAAGCGCTTGTTGCACGCCCTCACCCGAAACGTCGCGAGTGATAGAAGGATTGTCAGATTTGCGCGAGATTTTGTCGATTTCGTCGATATAGACGATGCCGCGCTGGGCGCGCTCAACATTATAGTCTGAGGCTTGCAGCAGCTTCAGGACAATATTCTCGACGTCCTCGCCGACATAACCGGCTTCTGTGAGTGTCGTCGCATCGGCCATCGTGAATGGCACGTCCAAGACGCGTGCAAGGGTCTGCGCCAGGAGCGTCTTACCGCAACCGGTGGGGCCGATGAGCATAATGTTGGATTTGGCGAGTTCTACGCCATCCGCGCCGCCCGGATTGGCCAGACGCTTATAATGGTTGTGAACCGCAACCGAGAGGATGCGTTTCGCATAGGCCTGCCCGATCACATAATCATCGAGGACGTCGCAGATTTCTTGAGGGGTCGGAACGCCCTCTTTCGCTTTAAAGCCAGACGCTTTGTTCTCTTCACGAATAATATCCATGCAGAGCTCAACGCATTCATCACAGATGAAGACGGTTGGACCTGCAATCAGTTTCTTAACTTCGTGCTGGCTCTTCCCGCAGAAAGAGCAATAAAGCGTATTCTTTGAATCGCCGCTGGAACCGTTTTTATTTGCCATGGGCAACCTCTATGACACGCATGCCTTAACATGCGATTTATCCGAGACGAATCTCAGATTCCAATCTTTAACTTTAAAACCCTTGCGGGCTCACGCAAGCCTTAGCTCGCAATCTCATTGCAGGAAGAGTGCCGTTTACTCTTCTCCGGCGTCAGCGCGACGCTCATAGACCGTATCAATGATCCCGAAATCTTTCGCTTCTTCCGCCGTCATGAACGTGTCACGATCAAGTTTTTTCTCAATCGTGTCATAGTCTTGGCCGGTATGCGTAACGTAAATATTGTTTAGACGTTTCTTCAGATCGAGAATTTCATCGGCGTGACGTTCGATGTCTTTCGCAACACCGCGATAACCACCAGACGGTTGGTGCACCATGACACGCGAGTTCGGGAGCGCGATACGATTACCCTTATCACCCGCTGCGAGCAGTAAAGATCCCATGCTCGCCGCCTGTCCAATACATACGGTTGAGATGGGGCAGCGGATATATTGCATCGTATCGTAGATCGCGAGACCTGCCGTTACATAGCCACCGGGGCTATTGATGTAGATCGCAATGTCTTTCTTCGGGTTTTCCGACTCTAGGAAAAGCAATTGTGCGCAGACAAGCGACGCCGTGGTGTCGTCAATCGGTCCTGTAATGAAGATGAGGCGCTCTTTTAGGAGGCGCGAAAAAATGTCGAACGCGCGCTCGCCGCGGCTGGTTTGCTCAATAACAGTGGGGACCAGATTCACATCAGTCGGGCGCGGATCAAACATAAAACTACCTTCAAGCGGAATGTATTTGCCAAGGATCTGGCAGACGCCGTTATATTTGTCCATTCGCGGCGTGATGCAAGGTGTGGATCTCGGTTAACTGCCTCTCGGCATGGCTGTGCCAAATCGGGCAGCGAAATATGCGGCGATCGCCCGGGCTGAGCCGAGATGGGAATGACCATTGCTCTGCTCTAAGCCACGGCTCGCAAAGGCGGTATTTTCCGGCGCGAGCACGAGGGTTGGTGCGTTCCAACTCCCCTCGCCTAACAGATCACAAATCGGGCCGCGCGGATGGGTTATCCCGACATAGCGGATGTCCAAGGCCTCCTTGATCGCTGGGTAATACGAGAGCACGCCCCAAAGCTCGGCGCATTCGGGGCAGAATTCGCGGCGCTCATTGTCTTCAAAGCCAGGGGGCAACAGGAAAAGAATATCTTTGCTCATTTAATCCACGCGCTCCAATTGCGTTTCCAATGCATCGGGGAAACGCGCTGTTAATCGTCCAAACTCGTCTTTCGTAAGGCTTAGTAAGAGCTGCACGTCGCCGGTTTCAAGAAAGGTCTCGGCTTCAACCTGCGTGTTCTCATGAAGCCAGGCTCGGAAGGCGCCGTCTTGATGAGACAAGTTTGCCTGAAACCGCACCCTGCCCTGGTCCAAGACTTGTTCGATCACACCGAGCAACTCGTCCATGCCTTCACCAGACAACGCCGACACTGGAACCGCAATAAGCTCACTCGACAGGCGCTCACGTTCCACGTCCAAACCTTCGCGGACGAATGGCTCAACCGCATCGATCTTGTTCCACACTTCGATCATCGGGGGCAGATTGACCTTTTCGAGATCTGCAAGCTGCTCAAGAACTCCGAGCACATCGCGCTTTTGCTCCTCATCCGCCTCGCTGGCACGATCGCGAACATGGATCAAAAGATCGGCTTCGAGCGCTTCTTCCAAGGTCGCGCGGAAACTATCAACCAAGTGCGTGGGCAAATCCGAAATGAACCCCACCGTATCGACCAGACTGACCTCACCGAGATTGGGCAGATCGAGTTTGCGGATCGTTGTATCGAGCGTCGCAAACGGCATGTCTTTCGCCATCACGTCCGCGCCGGTGAGACGATTGAACAGGGTCGATTTGCCGGCATTTGTGTACCCGACCAGAGCCACAACTTTGCTGTCGCGGCGTTTGCGACCATCACGCTGGACCCGGCGCGTACGTTTCACGTCTTCCAAATCTCGGCGCAGCCCTCTGAGCGCGCGGTCGATCATACGTTTGTCGGCTTCGAGCTGTGTTTCACCCGGGCCACCGAGGAAGCCGCGTCCACCGCGCTGGCGCTCCAAGTGCGTCCAGGTTCGCACGAGGCGTGAGCGCTCATACAGCAAACGGGCGAGCTCTACCTGCAAGCGCCCTTCCTTGGTGCGGGCGCGGAGGCCAAAAATCTCAAGAATGAGCCCGGTCCGGTCGATCACTTTGACGCCGAGACGGGTCTCTAGATTACGCTGCTGAATAGGTGTGAGCGAAGCATCGATGATCACAATCGAGCACCCAAACGCTTTCACGTCGGCTTCCAAACGGTCCAGCAGGCCGCCCGATAGGAGATAGCCAGGCGTTGGTTTGCGGACTTGCTCATCGCGAAGGAAAGCGAGCTCGCAGCCTAATGCCTCAACGAGCCCGGATGTTTCTTCCAGACGCACCTCTCCTGGCCGCTCAAAGACTTGAGTCCAAGGAATGATAATTCCCGCCTGTTCGGGCGGTTTTTCAAGATCAATGGGGGTTTGCTTCAACCGACCTAGCTATCTTCTTCATCGAAGAGCTGAACGTGAGCCCCTGGCGCGATCGTCGAGATTGCGTGCTTATAGACCAGCTGCGGTGGGCGACCATCGCCGCGCAGCAACACACAAAAGTTGTCGAACCAAGTCACAACGCCCTGCAACTTCACACCATTGACCAAGAATATCGTCAAAGGTGTTTTGGACTTACGTACTGCGTTTAGGAAAGTGTCCTGGAGGTTTTGCTTTTTATCTGAAGACATTGTTTGCCTGCCCTTCTTTTATATTGGAGCGGCTATAACGATTGACTGGTCTTGGCAAGCGGTAGGGAAACTATCGTTGCCAAAAAGTTGGATTTAGGGCCGGAAGAAGCGCGATCACCTCCAAACGCCCAAGGATCATGCCAAGGACGGCACAGATTTGGGCAAGCGGTCCCAGATCCGCATTCATGCCCGCAAGGATGTGGCCGGCATTCGACAAGCTTCCGATTCCGGCGCGAATGGCGTCGTCAAATGCCAATCCCGTGGCACTGAGAAGCAAGGTCCCGATCGTACAGGCGACAATGTAGCCGACGAGATAGACCCAAACGCCCATGACCGTGCGCTCGGTCTGGCGTCGACCGCGAAAACTGAAGTGCTGCACACTTCCCCGATAACCGAGCTGCACGAATTCCAGGGCGACCCTTTTGGTGAGGATGATCAGACGCGCAAGCTTGAAACCACCCGCTGCCGATAGTGCCGAACCGCCGATGAGCACCGGGAAGAGGACCAGGACGAGTGGCAATCTCGCGAATTGCTGTGGATCGCTCAGCGCAATGCCGCTTGTAGAGATCGAAGATGTCGCCCAGCCCATACTCTCCAGCAAAGGCAAACCGGCGAGAAACGCTAAGAGCGTGATGAGAATAAGCGTTCCGACCCATGCAAGCGTCTCTGGATCAAACGGCACCTTTTGCAGACGCCCCTGCCCCGCACCATCGATTGCAACCAAACCGAGCGTACCGGCTAGAAGCCCGAGCCATAGGAAGAAGGCATGAATGCCTCCGCCGGCCGGAGCCATTTCGGAAGCCATCGGATCAACCATCCCCGTCGTAATCGCGCTCACCGCCCCCGCCAGAGCATCACGCGGAGCGAGCCCAATCGCGAGCAAACAGGCCGATAGGATGACTGTGGCGCTTAAGATCAGAATGGAGCTCACGCGCACAACACGAAGAACGGGGTCGAAGAAGCTGGTCTCGGGCTCACTAAAGAAGCGGTTCCGGTGCACACCGGGTCCACCGAGATTGAGGCCCGAAAAGACTGTTGCAGCAATGGAAATCGATGCGATCGCTCCAATCAGATGCATCAGGGCGCGCCAAACGAAAATGCTCGTCGACATTGGGTTTGCGACAGGGTCAACGCGGCTATGACCCGTCGTGGTGAGATTAGAGACGCTCTCATAAAGCGCACCAAGGAGATCGGCTGATCCGAGATAATCAACAAACGGGATGGCAGCGAAGATGCCTCCAAGCACCCAAAACAGAATAGCGACCGCTAGCCCGTCTTTAGCTTGAGCCCGGCGTGTTGGTTTGTCCGTAAGCAGCAAGACCGTGCCGCCGAAGCCACCAATCGTGGCCCCCGTCCCCGCAAACAACATCTGCTGTTCCACTTCGCCGGTCGCCAAAGCCACTAAGAAGCACAGGCCAAACAGCCCTGAAAAGCCGATTGCGATAACGGAAAGGACACGGACGATGGATAGATGATTCACACGCTCATCCTCGCCTAGAAGAAGTCAGCACTGACCCTGAAGAATTGCTCAACTTTCCGGGTCGCCGCCGTCTCATAGAAAAGCAAAAGCCGATCATCTGTCTGAACATTGGTCGCGCTGGTCGGGAATATGATTTTCTCCTCGCGAATGATCGCGGCCGCTGTGATGCCATCTGGCAAGTGTGCGTAATC
>CAYNUI010000104.1:2075-9000 GCA_964400185.1 uncultured Hyphomonas sp. | reverse complement strand
CGCCTCGCGTGCATGGATGCGTATATCGTCGCGCTGCGGTGCGACGCCCATGGCCATTTTTACGCAAGCAATGAAATAATCCAATTGCTGCTGAGAGAGCGTACCTTGTCCGGCACTCAAACCACGGAAAATGGCGTCCCATTCGGCGAATACGATTTCTCCAGCAAATGAATCTGCACTAATATTCAGACGCTGGAGCGGTGCGCCCGGACGCAATCCGAGACACTCTCTAGGGATTGAAATGGTCTGGACCCGGCGTTCAGATGCGACCGACTCGAAAACGCGCTGTCGGTCAAAGAATTTAATCATACCTGGACCATTCGCGACCGCATCGGTCCCATTCTCTCGCCCGCTTTCCTGGCCATAGATGAAGCGTTCAAGATCAACATGCGTAGACGTTTCGACGAGGTGGCAGGTGTCGAGCTGGAACAAAACCGAGGGTAAGCAAAGGTCTGAAATGAGCCAATCACCTGCTGCCCATAAATCACCCGCGACATGCCCGAAGCCGTCCCGGCCTTGAAGCGGGGTCACGTGCCAGGCCATGGAGGTCACGTCGGCAAACTCATGCGCCGTGACGTTTATGTTCTGTTGAAAGATCGGCAATGACGTCGCCGGTTGGGCAATCGAATTCTTCTCAGATCTCTCCATAACCAGCCCTCGCCTCTCCATTCCTTGCGATCATAGTTCAGATCGATTGCGGCGCTTACGGGGCAGATCATACAAAAAATGCACGCAAGTTCATTATCACCACGTCCCAAACTTAAACACAGGGACGATAAGAACAACTGTTGCGCCCTCCGAAATTGGAGCGAGACGGAACGGCTAAGAGCCTGTAAACAGTGTGCTAAAGCTTTTGCTATTGGTTTATTTTGGAGGCGACGCGCATGACAGACACCCCATCGCTGCGGCTGGACAGTTTTCTGCCTTATCGGCTGTCTGTTTTGTCGAACGCCGTCTCGCGAAAAATCGCTGACATTTACGAAGACCAATTCGGTCTCTCCATCTGGCAATGGCGCATCATTGCCGTGCTCGGCGAACGCGAAGGGCTGACCAGTACCGAAGTCGCGCAGCGCACCTTTATGGATAAGCCTACAGTTAGCCGCGCCGCGGCCAGTCTCATCGAACGCGGCATCTTAGAGCGCGACATCGACAAGGATGATCGGCGTCGCGCGCCGATGCGGCTGTCGACCGAAGGACAAGCGATTTATGCGGCCGTGATTCCGATGGCCCTCAACAGCGAACGCGAATATCTCGACGCCCTGTCCGAAGAAGAAGCCGAAACGCTGCATGCATTATTGAGCCGGCTTGCCGCCGTGATCTCGCCAGACAAGCCCCTCTGGAGCGACGAATAGATAAGGACCTCCCATATGGCTGACCCTTTGATGAATGCGATCTTCTCTTCCATCGTTTCGCAACGCCCCGAGTTTGAAAATGCGATGAAGACGTGGTCGGATACGCTGGAACCGGCTTTGGCAGAACGCGAAGCAGAGCGGAAGTCTACAATTGCCAAAGCGCGCAATCGTACCATGACGATGGGAACCATCGCTGCTGCGGGCGCGGTGTTCATCCTGGTTCTAACCGGCGGCGCTGGACTGTTTATCACGCTCATCCTGGCGGTCGCGCTGACAGCGGTTGCTAGCGGGGTGGCCTGGGTGCCGCTCTTTGCGATGAAGTCCGAAACCAAACAACTGGTGGTCGGTTCCGCCGCCGAAGCCTTCGGGTTTTCCTATGACACGCTGCATCCCGACATGCGCGGCATCTCAGATTGGAAGAGTGCAGGGGCCTGGCTAAAAACGCAAAGCTCTGGTGACGCAGCCGGGCAATTGCTCAATCGCGGCGGCGGCAATAGCGAGCCCCCAACCCCGGCTTTTGATGTTCTGAAGACCGCCAAGCTTCTACCCGGCTATGATGATCGCAAGTTCGAAGATCTGATCGAAGGAGACCGCGCCGAAACGCATTTCTCTCTCGTCGAATGCAAGCTCACGGAGCAGCAAGGCTCCGGAAAAAACCGCCGGACGGTGACGACGTTCCAGGGCCTCCTCTTTCACATTCAGTACCCGGAGCGTTTCCTCGGTCGGACGCTGATTGCCCGACAAGGCTGGTGGAAAGGCTTCTTCGGCGACAAGGATTTGCAAAAAGTCGATATGGTCGCGAAAGAACTGGAAGACAATTTCACCATCTATTCAAACGATCAGGTCGAAGCGCGCTTTTTGCTGACGCCGGACCGGATGGAACGCCTGATTGCCCTGGAGCGCCACTTCAAAGGCGGCAAGCTGCGCGGCGTGTTTGAAGGCGACCATCTGACCCTCGCGCTCGAAGCCGATGATCAGTTCGAGGCTGGCTCAATTTGGAAGCCTTTAGTGGACCCAGATCGCTATATTTCGGCCCTGACGGAAATTGGACTCGTCTGTGATGTTATAGACGGCTTCCTGACCCGCGAATGGGTGAAGGACAAACTATAGTTAAATCTAAATCGAAGCGACCGGCCGAATTCCCCTGAGACGGCACTCGAATTGCATCAATTTCGCCAACTGCGCGAAGGTTAATCTTGACCTTCCTGTGCGATGACAATCGCCGAGTATTAGGGACGCGAGATGCAAATTGGCTTGGACAACAAGACGGGAGCGCTGCAGCGCACCGCCGATATGGCCTCGCAGGCCCATCCTCGCCACATCCGAATTGCGGCTAATGATGCGGTAAACATTGGCTCTGCGCGTCTCCCGGCCAAGCGGATCTCTCTGTCGGCGTCCGGCCTTCGAACCCTGCTGAAATGGGCGGATGTTCTGATCGCTTGTGCGTTCAGCTGGTACTTTTTAGCCCTTTCAGGCGGGAATCTCCTCGCCTCAACGGTGTACCAAATTCTACCATTCGCGCTGATTCCCGTCGCCATGAGCTGGGGGTTACGGCTCGCCTCGGCTTATGAGTTTAGCCTCAATAAGGGCATTCTCGATCACCTACTTTCAAACGCGAATGGCGCAGGCTTGCCGCTGGCGGGTCTCGGACTGGCGACGTATCTGGTCTACCCGTCCGACGTTGCGACTTGGCCGGTGCTCGCTATGGTCGTGACCTGGCTGGTCATTAACTCTGTGCATGCCCACGCTCTGGCGTTTAGCCGCCACTCACTGCGGGCAGGGTGGATGAGCGAGAATGTGGTGATCGTTGGCGCGACCCCGAACGCGCGTCGTCTCATCGAACGTAATGAGGCGACCAATGAGCTTAACATTGTTGGTATCTTCGATGACCGCCTGTCACGGGCACCCTCGGACATTGGCGGCGCGCCTTTGCTGGGCCGGTTAGACGATCTGCTGACCTGGGACCGCTTACCGGAAATTGACCGCATCGTTGTCACCGTGACCTCAGATGCGCGCCATCGGGTCAAAGCTTTGGTCGACCGGCTACGGATTTTGCCGCAACGCGTCGTGCTGCTGCTGGATTTGGAAGGGTTTGACCCCGAGTCCGAAAGTCTCGCCAAAATCGCTCACTCGCCCGCCGCCTATGTCTCTGGCAGCCCGCGCGACTCCCGCCGTGCAATCTCGAAGCGGGTCTTTGATCTCATCGCGGCCAGCGTTCTGCTGGTTGCGGCCATTCCGCTCGTCCTGCTTTTGTCTCTGATCATCAAGCTGGAAAGCCCTGGCCCGATCTTTTTCCGTCAGCGCCGGCACGGCTTTAACAATCAAATCATTCGGGTCTGGAAATTCCGGTCCATGCGCGATGATCCGGACGCGGCTGAACAGATGCGGCGCCAAACCGAAGCCGATGATCCGCGCATCACCCGGATTGGCCGCTTCATCCGGCAAACCTCGATTGATGAAGTGCCACAGCTGATCAATGTTTTGAAAGGCGAGATGTCTTTGGTGGGCCCGCGTCCACACGCCGTCGGGATGACGGCCCAAGAGCAATCGGTGAACAGCATTGTCGGTGACTATGCGCACCGCCACCGCGTCAAACCCGGCATCACGGGCTGGGCCCAGATCAATGGCTCGCGCGGCCCAGTTCACACCACGGAATTGGTGCGCGAGCGCGTGCGCTTGGACATGGAATATGTCAATCGCTCGTCCTTCTGGCTCGACTGCTACATTCTTCTCATGACGCTGCCGCGCTTGCTCGGCGATGCACATCGGACCCGCTGATCATGGCGTTTGAGAGCCAATCCCGCCCGGCGCCGATCGCGCCGCCTCAGACCGGCACGACGCAGGCCGGAGAGGAGGTCGTCTCGAACGGACGCCAAGGGGAGGCGAAGATCAGCATCTGCGTCCCGACTTGGAGAGACAATGCGGACGCTCTGTTTGCGAGCCTTATCCGTCTGCCGGGCGCGGAGCGGTGCACGCTCCTAATCTATGATGATGGGTCTTATGATTCCGATTTGACGCGCCAACTGACGCGCCAGATCCGCCGTTATCCGGGGCCTGCGCGTCTAATTTCGGCGCGCGCCAATAAAGGCCGCAGCCATGCCCGCAATCGCCTCATGGCGCTCGCAGAGACCGAATGGATTCTCTATCTCGACGCGGATATGCAGCCTGATGATGAGGACTTCCTCAATCGCTATCTCGACGCAATCGATGCCACCAATGACCCGGCATTAATCTCCGGGGGCTTCTCGCTTCGCCATGCAGCGCCGACCGATGAGACGCGTTTGCATGCGGCTCAATCCGCCGCTTCGGAATGCGTTCCTGCCAGCATCCGCGCGGAGGCACCGGGCCGGTATGTGTTCTCCTCGAACCTACTCGTTCATCGGGCGGTCTTGGACCAAGTGGCCTTTGATGACGGCTTCAAAGGCTGGGGCTGGGAAGACGTGGACTGGGGTCTTCGCGTCGCAGACCAATTTGAAGTCTATCATATCGACAATCCAGCGACCCATTTGGGCCTCGATACTGACCAAGCCTTGATCGCGAAATATGCAGGCTCGGCGGAAAACTTTGTCCGGTTGATCAAGCGTCACCCAGAAGAGATGGCGACGGCGCGTCTCTATCGACTGGCGACATGGTTCCGCAGGATCCCAGGCCGAGCATGGATCGAAAAGCGCACCTGTCAGATTGCACAGATGAAACGCGCGCCGATGTCTGTACGTTTATTGGCGCTCAAACTGTATCGAGCCGCGGTTTATGGAGGCGAGCTATGATCAGCGTTATCGTGCCGACCTTTAACCGCCCCGTTAGTCTTTTGCGCGCGGTGCGGAGCTTATTTGCTCAAACCATCACCGAAACTGGCTTCAAGCTCATCATTGTCGATAATACGCCAACGGCCACGGCAACCCATGCGGTGGCAGAGCTGCGGGCCGAGTGCCCAGCATCGATCGCGCTCATCACACTTCATGAACCGAAGCCCGGTGTTGCCAATGCCCGCAACACAGCAATGAGCGCTGTCGACGGCAATCTGGTCGCTTTTCTCGATGATGATCAATCTGCGCCGCGAGATTGGCTGGAGCAGCTGCTTGAGGCCTATGACGCCTCTCCAGCAGCATGCACATTTGGACCCGTACGGACCGTACTCCCCCAGAGCACGACCCGACATACGGCTTATTTCGAGCATTTCTTCGCGCGCGAGCCAGATTTGCGAAGTGGCTATATCGACACCTCCTATGGATGCGGAAATGCGCTCGTTGACTTTGCTCAGATTGACGGCGGCGCGCCTTGGTTCGATGTACGCATGAATGAGATGGGCGGCGAGGATGATTTGCTGTTCTCGCGGATCCGCCAATCAGGTGGTCGATTTGCTTGGGCGGGCGAAGCCCCTGTCTTTGAGCACCCGCCCGAAGACCGCATCACGCTCGCTTACACTCTGAAACGTGCCTTTTCTTATGGCCAAGCGCCTTTGACCATAGCGGTCCGAGGCACGCCGAAACGCTATGAGCTTATTCCGGTATGGATGGCGGTGGGCGCCGCAAAAGCGGTTTGGCATGGCCTGCAATGGGCAGCCCTTGCCCTGATCGGTCACAAGAACCGGGCCTTCCAGCTCGATCTCGCCATCAGAGGGCTCTCCAAACTGGTTTGGTGGGTCGATTTGAAATTCTATGGAGCGGCTGCGCTTAAACGCTCCGCGCCGATGCCGCCAGCGGCGGTGGAGACGCCGGTTCCGGCGACGGCCAAGCGCGCTTAACGGCAAACAATCCTTTCGGGCGCTGGGTGAGCTTCGCCGCCAGCGCCACATAAATCAGCCAAACGATGGAATTTTGCTGCAAGGACGCGCTCTCTGAGAGGCTGAACAGAAAAAACTGGGCGAGAAAAGCGAGCGCAAAGAGACCGGTCCAAGTGTCAAAACTTGCCATGATCGCCCGGAAAAGCGTCATCAGGAAATCGAGTGTCAGGAAAGCGAGGCCAAAAAGACCGAGCGCAATCGCAACCTCGAGCCAGCCATTATGCGCGGTCGGCGCGTCCCATTGCAGGGCTTCGCGCACCCAATTGCCAGGATCACTATCGACCGCCCAGAAGGCCCCGTATCCATAGCCTAGCAGTGGGCGTTCTTCGATATAGCCCAACAGAGTGAGCCAAATATCGGTCCGTCCGGTGAGGCTGGCATCCCGGCCGAGAAGCTCGAACACAAAGCCGGGCGCGAACAAGAAGACGCCAATCCCCAGAACGGCAGTAACCGCGCCAATCCACAGCGTTGCAAGACTGGTCCGGACGCCGCGTTTCATCCAGGCTCCCGCCGCCAGAACGCCAAGACCGAGCAACAAACCCAAAAGCGCGGTCTTGGACGTTGTCAGCAGAACCAGCGCCACACTCAGCGAGAAAGCCCCAGCCCAAAGCGTCTTGAAACGCCGGTCCATGATCCAAAGAAAGGCAGAAAACACCGCAGCGCGCGCCATATGCCCGCCGAGCTGGTTTTTCTCATAATAGAGCCCTTTCCAGGCCCCGGCATGGATCTCTTGTGCGCGGCCAAATTCGGGCAGCAAGAGCGCGGTGAAGAAGCTCGCGAGCCCGACGGT
>CAYNUI010000104.1:0-1975 GCA_964400185.1 uncultured Hyphomonas sp. | reverse complement strand
CCAAGCACGTTTCCGCCTTTGTGCTCCAAATCGCGCATGGCACCAGCGACATCGACGGCATTGGTCCGATCCGCTTCAACGACGAGCACAATGCCATCGGCTTCCTCTGCCATGGTCAGCGCGGCGGCTGATCGATCGAGGGCAGGGGCGTCGACTATGACACAGCCTGATATGCCTCGCAGCGCCGCCCACCAACCGGGCGACGATCTCAAAATAGCTTGCTGACCCGCCTGCAGGCGCTCCCGCCGGAAGCGCGTGACGAGCAAAGACAGGCCTTCAATTTCATGCGCGGTGAGCAATTTGTCTTGCTTAGAATCGGCAGCACTCGGGGCAACGGTATAGATGGGCGGCTGGCGCAAAGAGGCATCAAAGGCCCGGCCCGGCTTGCCGATGTCGCGCGCAAAGCGTTTCTCAAAACCAGAAAAAGCCCGGTTGCGTTTGAGGTCGAGATCCACCAGCCAGGCAGGCTTCTCTGTCCGCCGCGCGGCAATCGCTGCGAAGCTCGCCGCCATGCTGGTCGTACCTTCACCGCTGAGCGCAGACACGAACATGATGACTTTCGCGCCAGCCTCTGGGGCAGGCAGGCGATTGGCCATCCTCCAAATGGGTTCGAGATCTTCGCGAAGGTCGCGCATCAGCGGGTGAGCCTTAAGAAACTGGTCTCTCAGGCCGTATCATGATCCTGGTTAACGGGGTTTAACCATGGGCGAGTCTAAGCGCGTCCGACGGCCCCTAAAACGCGGATGCCGGTGGTGCGCTGAAGCGAAGATGAGGTCGAAAAGCCCTGGCGGGTCAATGTCCGCAATAAACCAACCAGGAGCGCGGTAAATCCGGCAAAGAGTAAAGACAGCACCGCGACGGGGAGTTTCAGGCTGCTGCCTTCAATCGGCACGGTGGCAGGTTCAGTGACTTTGACACTATCCGCCGCTTCGGCGGTGATGCCCGCAACTGTGCCTTCGCGCTGTGCCCGTTCGGCGATGTTTCGGATATTCGCTTCGATCAGCTCGCGATTGCGTTGCAGCTCGTTCCATTCAGGCTCCAGGGCGGTGAAGCGATCTAGTTTTTCTTCCACCGCTTGGAGTTGGCGTTGCAATTCGGCGCGCTGTTGGGTCAGCGATTGGGCCTGGCTTTCGAAGCCATTGAGCGCCGTTTCCAGCGCTTGATAGGTCGGGTTCGGGCCGCGGCGCACCGTGCCGACCGGACCCTCTTGGGCGTCGAGAAAGGCACGCAGCTCGGCGATCTGGCGATCAATGGCCTGCACGCGGCGACTGTCCGGCGTGTAGTTGACCAGCGCCTGGTTGCGCTCAATTTCCAGCTCGCGGAGCCGTTGGGCGCTCGAATCTTCGACATAGAGATCTTGTTCGGCAGGCGTTGCGGCGAGCTGGGCGCGGGTGCGGTCGAGCTGACCATTGACGGCGCTCGCCTCTGCCGAGACGCTGTAGAGCTCATTGGTAATTGCAGAGAACAGCGCCTGTGCTGTGGCGCGTTCGCTGGCAAAATCGCGGATCGTATTCTCGGTGAGAAAGACGCGGATCTCATCTTCGGCGCTCAATAACTCGCCTTCGACGCGTTTGCGTTCTGCCTGCAATTGATCGACGGGGCGCGCGCCAAACAGCTCAGAGCGGCGATTGAGATAGGCCGCGACGGCGGCATTGAGCAGTTCAGCGGCAATTTCGGGGTCTTCATGCTTCACGCCGACTGCAATGATATTGGAGGCGGGCGAGGCATTGGCCCAGAAGGCTTTGCGAAACGTATCGACGCCCTTTTGGAAATACTCAAACTCAATCGCTTCAGCATCTTGAGGGCTTCTCGCCATCTCTTTGTCGCGCGCCTTGGCGAGATCTGGATAGACGCGCGCGAGCGGGAACCGCGAGAGCGTGCGCTCGGCGACCAAATAGGTTTGCAAGATTTCAAGCTCGCCTTGGATCACTTCTTGGATGCCTGGGCCTTGATCAAAGCTCGGATCCCCGAGGAT
>CAYNUI010000103.1:6295-9006 GCA_964400185.1 uncultured Hyphomonas sp. | reverse complement strand
CTCGAACGCCTCGCCGATGGCCGCGTCAATTGGCAGTTTGGCGATCCGTCCAGCGTTCCAGAGGAGCCTGCCCCGGATGGCAGTGGCGGTTTTGAAACCGGCATCGACCGCGCCGCTCTGACCAACACAGCGGTGTTCTACAATGACCGCACCGACAATACGAGCTACGCGCTGACCGACTTCAACGCCGATGCGCGGATGACGGCATTGGACCAACCGTTTTCCTCGTCAGGCGACGGCAATCTCAATGGCCAGCCGTTCGACTTCACCGCCCGGATCGAGACAATTGCAGCGCTGACGGCACAAGAAACGGTTCGGATCGATGCCAGCATCGGCACGATTTATGGCGACTACACTTATGAAGGCGACGTCACGCTGGCGGATACGCCAATGCTAGATGGGGCGTTTGACGTCTCCTCAGACACGATTGGCGACGTGCTGAGCATAATCGGCGACCAGGACTTGCCGATCCTTGCAAGCGCGCTTGAGTCTGTCAGAGCCCGCGGCACCGTAAAAGGACCAGCCACCGAAGCTGCGCTCGATTTCGAGCGCCTCACACTCGCCGCGACCGGCTTAGATTTCGACTATACCGGCGGCCTCCAATTGGGCGCCATTCCGACGCTCAATGGCACGGTCGATTTGAACGCCGCAGATGCGCAACGCTTGTTCAAGCCTGGCAATGCGCTGATCCCGATCCTGACCATGTTGGGCGATGTTGACCTGGTCGCCACCGTCAGCGGGCCGTTGTCTGCGCCGTCTTTGACGGGGATCACGCTCAAACAACGGAGCGCCGACCTTTCGACCGATTATACAGGCGGCTTCTCCCTGGGCGGCAATCAAACCCTGGACGGTATGCTGGACCTGACGAGCAACAATCCACGCGCCGTTCTGGAAGCGTTTGGCAACCCGTTGCCAGAGGGCGATTCCTTTAATCGCCTCGCTATTAAAGGACGGACGGAAGGCAGCGTCATGGCGCCGAGCCTAAACGCCGCCGAACTGACGCTCGACGACACGACAGCAACGGGCAGCGTCGGCGCGGATTTCACGCGCCAGAAGCCGCGCTTTATCGCGGACCTCGCCATGAACCGCCTCGACCTAACCCCGTTTCTCGGCGCTGGCTCTCAGCAACAGGATCCAGACCCGAGTCTCAACGAAGACTGGGATGACACACCGCTCGATCTCGCCAGCCTCAATGCGGTGGACGCAACCGTGACCATCGCGGCAGGCGAAGTTGTGATGGACCAGATCACGCTTTCGGATGCCAAGCTCGCGACCCGGCTTGATGACGGACGCTTGTCGGCCATCTTCCGCCAAGACGATAATAGACCCGGCTTCAAAGTCTTCGATGGCAACTGGTCTGGCGATTTCGTGCTCGATGCCTCGCGCTCGACGCCGACCATGCAGATCGAAGCGCTCGCCGACGGCATTGTCGCACAAGACATGCTCACCGCTCTGACCGGCTTCACCAACCTTAGCGGGCTCGGCGATGTGCACGTCAATCTGAGCTCGGAAGGCAATTCGATCAAAGCCTTGGTCAATGGGCTCGACGGCAAGTTTGAATCAGACGTAGCGGACGGCGCGCTGCGTGGCTTGAACCTCGCAAAACTCGTCCAGAACGGCGCGAACTTGCAGGACCTGCTTGGCAGCGGAAGTCTTTCGGTCGCCAGTTTTAGAGAAGCCATTTCGCCAGAGGCGACGACGGACTTTTCTCAGTTCCTTGGCAATCTCGATATCTCTAACGGCGTTGCAACGCTCACCGAACTCAACATCGACAACCCCGCCGTGGGCGTTCTCGGATCAGGCCAGATCGATCTCGGCGCGCGGACGCTCGACATTCGACTGACCCCACGCATCGACGTGAACGCCGCCGGAGCAGGATCGACCCTTGGGATCGGCGACATTCCTATTCCGGTGCGCGTCTATGGCAGCTGGTCAAATGTTCGCTTCGGGCTCGACTCCGGTGCGGTGCAAGCTGAACTGACATCACGCCTGCGCAATCGGGCCGCGAATGAGCTCGTCAATCGCATTGGCGGCGATGCCGGGGGCATTATTGGAGAGATTGTCGGCGCGACGCCCTCGGGCGACGACTCTGCCGAACCTAACGAGCCTCGCGATCTCGAAGACGAGTTGCGCGACCGCGCGCTTGGCGCGCTGTTTGG
Organism: uncultured Hyphomonas sp.; assembly: GCA_964400185.1. Taxonomy (GTDB): domain Bacteria; phylum Pseudomonadota; class Alphaproteobacteria; order Caulobacterales; family Hyphomonadaceae; genus Henriciella. Next base: position 6,847 of record CAYNUI010000103.1, on the reverse strand, counting down.
TAGGCCGAAAGACGAAGAGGAAGAGCCGAACTAACGCTCGGACTTGAAGAAAGCGCGCACATCCGCGCCCTTCTCAGCCTCAAGCGCGGCGCAAAGCTCAATCCGCTCAACCGTTTCTCGAAGGGCCCGCTTATGGCCTTCTGCGAGCGCACCATGTTGCTCGAACAACGCCACCAATTCATCGCGCGCCTCTAGAGAACACATGTGCCGCGCCAGCGCGGGAGCGCTGCGTTTGCGCTGCCGCGGGATAACTTCCAAATAGGCGGGCAAGTTCTCCTGCACCCAGACCCAAGTCTGCGCTTGCGTCTCAGGCTGCGCCATCTGGCCCGTCACAATGGTGCGACTTTCGCGGCTACCAAGTTCTCCAGACAGCGCGAGATCGAGAATGCGCGGGGTCGCGGACGGATCTCGGTTTTGGCCGATCGCATAGGCAGCAGCCTGCTCAAACACAGGATCATCAAAGGCCGTGCGAACCCGGAGCAATTGATCCAAGAACGGCTCGCCATAGACCTGCAGCCCGACCGCCATGGCCGTCAGATACTCGTCCGTATT
>CAYNUI010000103.1:3920-6195 GCA_964400185.1 uncultured Hyphomonas sp. | reverse complement strand
ACATTTGTGTTGAGCGCGATCGGCTCACGCACAGCGCGCGCACTGGCGAGGCTGTCCAGATCCATAGCGCGGATGCCATCCACAATGGCGTCGAGCTCATAGCCCTCGCCCGGATAAAGCTCCGATAGGCTCGCCCCCTCACCCCAGCTCGCAAATCCTTCTTTCAGCCAGAGATCATCCCACCAAGGCGGCGTCACGAGATTACCGAACCACATATGGCCGACCTCATGCGCATGGATGGCGAGCAAGCTCCGACGTGCCGCCGGTCCAATGTCCTCGCTCGCAAGGATGCGGCTCTCGCGATAGGTGATCGCTGCCGCGAGTTCTGTCGCGCCGGACGGCCATTGCGGCGCGGCGACGATGTCGAGCTTCTTGTAAGGATAAGGTTGCTGCAGCGCTTCTTCGAAAATCCGCACCAGTTCCGGTGCCGTTTCGAGCGCGAGCGCCAATTCTTCGCCTTTGCCGCGCCGGGCAAAGCCGCGTAGCGGAATGGGCTCCGACCGCACCTCATTCGGTGGAATAACGCCCGCATCGACGACATCAAAACTCCCCACCGCGAGCGACAGGAGATAAGTCGGCAAAGGCCGCGTCGTTTCGAACGTTATGCGTTTTAGCCCATCGCCCAAAAGTTCGACCTCGCGCTCCGGCGCATTGCTGATCGCGGCATCGGTTTCCGGGACTGTCAGCGTGATATCGAACGGTGCTTTGAAAGCAGGCTGGTCAAAGCCAGGCATAAAACGGCGTGCTTGGATGCTTTCAGACTTAGCCAGCGCGTAAGCATCGCCCTGCTCGGTGACTTTGAACAGGCCTGACAGGTTCGCATCGAACGGCGCGGAATAATCGATCTCAACGAAGAGCTCACCGGGGTCGACGGTCTGCCCATAGTCGAGCCAAGCCACGCCGGATTCGAGTACCGGTTGCCAGACTCCCTGAAAAGCGCGGCCACCGTCCGCAAACGAGCGCACCTCGGTGACATCCAAATCGCGGCCATGCAAATAGAGGCCGCTCGAGCGCTCGGTGACGCTCAGTTTGATCCTAACCGTTCCGCCAAATCGGGCCTCGCGCGGATCGAGCGTCAGATTGAGCGCATAGTGCAACGGATAAGGTGCGGCATCCAAGGGCCCAGGCGGTGCCAGCGCGACCAGATCCGCATAGGATGTATCCACGGCTTCGTCGGGCTCGGATGCGAGGCTGCACGCGCTAAGGGCCAAGCCAATCAAGCTCACGATCAATAGGCGCATACGCAGATTCCAACTTGTTTCATGCCCTTTCATAGCGCACATAAACGGGCATGAAACCCACGCTTTCCATTCTTGATCCGTCGCCCATCTTCAAAGGCCGGACGGCGCAAGATGCGCTGAACGAGACGCGCGCTCTGGCCGAAGCCGCGGATCAGATGCCCTTTCGGTCCTATTGGGTGCAAGAGCATCACAATGCCTCCAGTTTTGCGGGCACCACGCCGGAAATTCTGATGGCGGACCTTGCCGCTCGAACCTCGCGCATCGCCTTGGGGTCGGGTGGGATCATGCTGCCGAATTACTCGCCGCTCAAAGTCGCTGAATGGGGCCAGAGCCTCAATCAGCTCTATCCCTGCCGGATTGAGATCGGCCTTGGCCGCGCGACTGGCGCAGATCCAAGAGCGTCGGCGGCCTTGCTCGGCCCTGGCGGTCAGAACTTCCCGACCATGCTACGCATGTTGATGGATTGGATGCTTGATGCGAGCGGCGAACTCGCCTTTGCCGAGGACCATCGCGCCCGCGGAATTGCTGCAAATCCACCGGGTCCGCGACCGAACCTTTGGATGCTGTGCTCCTCGCCAGGCTCCGCTGCCTTTGCCGGACAGATGGGGCTCAAACTTGCGTTTGCTGACTTCCTCAATCCTGGCGGCGCGAAAGATGCGCTCGACGCCTATCATGACGCATTCGAACCGTCGCCGTTCTGCGCAGAGCCTTATGCTGGGATCGGCTTGGTCGTCCTCGCCGCCGAAACAGACGCCGAGGCCGAGCGCCGAGCGGCACCGATTAAAGCCTGGGCGCTAAGCCGAGGCGCGGGTCAATTTATGCCATACCTCAGCACAAACGAGGCGCTTACCTACTTGGAGCAATCTCCGCTCGAAGCGCCCCAGCGCGGCATTGTCGGTAGTGCACAAAACGTGGCGCAGCGGCTAAGCGAAACGGCCAAAGAGACATGCGCGAGCGAGATTTTCATGCTCTCCATCACCGATCACATAGACACGCGGATCGAGAGTTATCGCTTGATTGCGGAGGCCTTGGCC
>CAYNUI010000103.1:0-3820 GCA_964400185.1 uncultured Hyphomonas sp. | reverse complement strand
TCCGCCCCCAATTGCTTGGCCCGCCCGGGCGACCAGCCAAATGTCTCGTCCGGATGATTGGCGTCATCTTTGAACGGCATTTCCAATGTCATGGCGAGGCATTCAAACCGTTCGGCCAGCGCATTGCTGCATATGGTCAGATTGGCTTTGCCCGGCGCATTGGTCGGATAGCCATATTGGGTTTGGAACGCGCCGTTGGAGGATTTCACATAAGCCGATTTGAACCCCTCTAAGAGGTCGGCCAATCGCTCGCTCCATTTTGGAATACCTTCGGTCCCGGCAATGAAATTGTACGGCAGCGCTTCATCGCCATGGACATCAAGCGCGAGGTCGCAGCCTGTCTCTATCATCTTATTGAGCACCAGATAGACTTCCGGGCTCTTTTCCAGGCTCGGCTCGTGCCATTCGCGGTTAAGGTTCACGCCAACCGCATTGGTCCGCAAATGCCCGCGCGCGGAACCATCTGGATTCATGTTGGGCACGACATAGAACACCGCTTTTTCGAGCAGGTCGCGCGCATTGGCACAGATCGGATCGAGAATCCGTTCCAAGAACCCTTCCATCCACCACTCGGCCATGGTCTCGCCCGGGTGCTGGCGCGCGGTAATCCAAAGCGTGCGCTTATCAGTCCCTGGCGTTCCGATTTGCAGTAGATCTAAGTCGCGGCCATCCAGCGTTTTGCCCAAGACGCTGGCCTCGACCCGCTCATCACGCACCGCACTGGCGACAAGCGCCTTGTGCTGATCAGAGGAGTATGGCGCGAAATAAGCCACGTAGAGCGCGCCGTCGGCGAGCTCGGTCTCAATCGTCAGGGTCTTTCCGTCATAGTTGGTCGCCGCGCGATACCACTCAGACCCGTCAGTGGACACCACCGCCTTATAATTCTCCCATCCTTTCGGATAGGCGGCCCCGCCCGCATTTTCTATAATGAGGCGAACTTGTTGGTCTTTTTCGCCTGAAACGCGAAAGTGGAACCACTGATAAAAATCGGACTGATGGTCTTTGGCGATTTCCAAATGGACATTGGACGGGTCATCCAAGTCTTTGACGATTATGTTGCCGCTGTCGAAGTCAGCAGAAATGCTGAGGCTCATGCTGTCTCCGTCTGTTTCAGATCAGCGTGATAGGCCTTTGCCATCTTCGAGTCGATGCCCTGCATTTTTAAGAATGCACTTAAGACGCCGAGCTTGCGGTTTGGCTCAAGCCCATCGGCGATGCGGTGGAGCTGATGATAGTACCAGCCTTGCATGCCGAACCCGTTCAGCGCTTTGAAGAGACCGATTGAGGAGTTCGGACTGAAAATACCAGGCCCAATGCGCAGCGTCTTCTCCCACTTTTGTAGTTCTGCAATCTCGCCGGAAACCAGTTGTCCTGGCGCATCGACATCGACGCAAAGCGGACGACCGAGCCCAATCAGATCCGCCTCGCCTGCTTCTAACGCGGCATTCATCCCGTCAAGGGTTCGGAACCCGCCGGTGACCATTAGCGGCATCTCAGCCACCGCCTGCACTTCCTTGGCGTAGTCGAGGAAGTAAGCCTCGCGCTTCTTGGTGCTTTCCCGCGCGCGCTCTTCATAAGCGGGCTTCAGGCCATCCATATCCATCATTTTGGGCTGTTCGTAGGTGCCGCCGGACACTTCGACAAAATCGAGCCCCAGCGGATTGAGCATCGCGATGACAGCTTTCGAATCGTCCTGTGTGAAGCCGCCCTTTTGGAAGTCAGTCGAGTTGAGCTTGACCGAAACACCAAAGCCAGGCCCCGCCTCAGCTTTCGAAGCTTTGATCACTTCCAACAGCAAACGAGCGCGGTTCTCCAAGGAGCCGCCCCATTGATCGTCTCGCAGATTGGTCAGCGGCGAGAGGAATTGGTTCATCAAATAGCCATGCGCCGAGTGGATCTGCACGCCATCAAAGCCGGCCGCCCGTGCCGCCTTGGCTGCGATCGCATATTTCTCAATCAAGCGCTTGATGTCATCGCCGGTCATCGCCCGAGGCGTGCCGAACTGGCCGCCGGGCAAGTCGACGGCCACAGCGCTTGGCGCATCTGGCTGCGGATTGACCATTTTCTGGGTTTGTCGCCCGGCATGACTGAGCTGCATCACCACTTTGCCGCCGCCCGCTTTACAGGCCTCGGCCCATTTGCCGAGCATGACAGCATGCTCATTTGACGGCGTCCCATCGATGACGACATTGCCCGGCGCTTCCAAATTTCTTCGATCGACCAGGACATTGCCCGTGATTTGCAGCCCGATGCCCCCATCTCCCCAGGCTTTATATAGCTTCAGGTGGCGATCTGTGACTTCATTCCTAGGATTCGCCAATCGCTCGGTCATTGCCGCCTTTACGAGCCGATTGGGCAATTCGACGCCAGACGGCAGGGTTAATGGCGTATTAATCTTAATCGTCATGATGGAAGTCCTTGGAATCAGTGGGCGAATGGGCTTACGGGGAGAGAACCACTATGGGCGCTGCAAAGCAAACGAACCTATTCAACGATATGAAAACTGATCCTTCTGGTTATAGCGCGAAAGATATTGAGGTCCTTGAGGGCCTCGAACCGGTGCGCAAACGTCCCGGCATGTATATAGGTGGCACCGATGAGCGGGCTTACCACCATCTCTTCGCGGAAATCCTAGACAATTCAATGGACGAAGCGGTGGCCGGCCATGCCACACGCATCGAGGTTCACCTGCGTGCAGATGGCTATGTCGAAGTGATCGACAATGGCCGCGGCATCCCAGTGGGCGAGCACCCGAAATATCCCGGCAAGTCCGCGCTCGAAGTTATCATGACCACGCTGCACGCGGGCGGGAAATTCTCCAACAAAGCCTATGAAACCGCCGGCGGCCTGCACGGGGTCGGTTCCTCCGTTGTGAATGCACTCTCCGAGCGCATGGAAGTTGAAGTCGCCCGAGACAAGAAGCTTTATTTCCAAGCATTTGAACGCGGCAAAGTGATGGGCAGTCTGGAGCTTTTAGGCGCCGCCCCTAACCGCCGAGGCACGACCGTCCGGTTCAAGCCAGACCACGAAATCTTCGGCGAAAAGCTGCGCTTCAAGCCGCAGCGCTTGTTCCAGCAGACGCGCTCAAAAGCCTATCTCTATCGCGGCGTCGAAGTGCGTTGGAAATGCGATCCTGAACTGCTGCCCGAAGACTCCAAAGTCCCGGCTGAAAAGACGCTTTCTTATCCAAACGGTCTCGCCGACCAGTTGGACGAGGTGTTCAAAGGCAAAGCGACCATCACCGAGCAACACTTCGCGGGGCTGGTTGAAACTGACGATGGCAAAGTCGAATGGGCGATTGCTTGGACGGCGGCTGGCTTTGGCGAGACGGACGGGTTCTCACGCTCTTACTGTAATACGATCCCAACCCCAGACGGTGGCACGCATGAAGCAGGCTTCCGCTCAGCCATCACTAAGGGCTTGCGGAACTATGCTGAGCTGACCGGCCAAAAAAAGGGCACGACGATCACGGCCGACGACATTATGGGCCATTCGGGTCTCTTGCTCTCGGTCTTTATCCGCAACCCGGAATTCGTTGGCCAAACCAAGGACAAGCTCTCCACTACGGCGGCCTTCCGCTTGGTCGAGAACAGCGTGCGCGACCGCTTCGATCACTGGCTCGCCGGCAGCCCGAAAGAAGCCGATAAACTGCTTACCTGGGCCGTCGAACGCGCGGATGAACGCGCCCGCCGCCGCAAGGCCAAGGAAGTCGCGCGCAAATCTGCGACCAAGAAGCTCCGCCTGCCTGGCAAGCTCGCCGACTGCTCTGACAATAAGGGCGACACGGAACTCTTTCTCGTTGAGGGGGATTCAGCGGGTG
>CAYNUI010000102.1:7910-9079 GCA_964400185.1 uncultured Hyphomonas sp. | reverse complement strand
AGCGACGGGACGCCAGCCCAAGCATATTGCCAGACGCCCTGATAAATCAGCATCAGGAAGTAGATCAACGCGATCGGCCCCCAAATAGCCGGGTTGGAGAACATCGCCATGATTGCATTCGGGTCGACCTCACCATTGCTCATATCGATGTTGCCCATGACTAAGCCCATCACCGTAAACGCCCCGGCGAAGTACAAAATCAGGATCCCGACATAGAGGATCAATCCTAAGATCACGAAGGCCCCCAGCATCGGCCAAAACCGCCCTTTGGTCGCGCCCCACGCTCCGAAAAAAGTCACGCTGCGATCGCGGATCGTCATCGCTCCTGCAGGCGATAGTTTGACGGCCACAAAAGCCCAAACGAACATAAGCGCGAAGATGAGGCCGAATACGACGAGAATGATGGGACCAGGATCGCTTTGGATCGAGGAGCCGAGCGGCACGAGCACAATCGCCACCGCGACCACGAAGGCGATGTAAGCGACGATGAAGGCCAGCATCCACATCAAGCCAACCGCCAGCATCCGCCATTCGTCTCCGCCCCATCCGATACTGAAGCCCTGTTCACGCACATAGCGGCGTAGCACAGCACTCTCCATCATCGCCCAAAACACGGCATAGGCCAGCATCAATGCGAGATATCCGAGACCCAACTGAGCAAGGTTCCCTGAAATGGCGTCTTCCAACTCTCGGGTGACCCGAGACTCAGACGCCCCTTGGGCCATCAGCGCGAAGGCTTGAATATAGCCGTCGATCAGAGGCTGCAGCGCGTAAAATCCGATGACGCCAATAATCGCGATCCCGATGGCATAGGCGAGCAGGTATTTCGGAATGAAGCCAGGCGGTCCCTCGGTGCGCGCAAAATGGAATGCCGCATTGTCGAAGCTGAATGGTTTGGCCATGTCTCCCTCCCTTTATCGGGTTAGGAGTAGCAAGCGTTTACGCGTCGTCAATATCGAGTGGCGGAGCGACGCGCGCATAGACGCTGGCGGCGAGGCCGTGACCGATCCAGGCCGTAGGCAAGAGGATCAGCATGGCTAACATGGTTACACCTGCTGACACCGCTGCAGAAGGCGATGCTGTGCCAACCAATGAGGTGGCGACTAAATTCACCACAAATGAGCCAGCAATGAGTGGAACAACAATGAGGATCGCCATCATCGGTCCAA
>CAYNUI010000102.1:6130-7810 GCA_964400185.1 uncultured Hyphomonas sp. | reverse complement strand
GCGTGATACATGGATGCGGAAAATAGACTGTGCGTGTAAAGCGTCGCGAATGCGATGGCACAAAACGCGATGAAGCCTACCCCGCCCTCTGGCAAAGCTCCCGCTGACCAAACCAAGATACCGAGTGCCAGAACAAACAATCCCGCATACGGCAGAGACGGCATCACCATACGGCGCGCCCGATCGGCGCTATCTTTCAATAGGTCTGAGAATACGATTGGATTGGCCATGCAGGCCTTAAGTAAATACCAGATAGAGCATGGCAAGCGACAGAATGACCATCGCGGTCCAGGTCATCAGCATACCGAGCTGCCGCAGAATAAGCGGTCCGCCCCCCATACCAATGGCGTGCAGGATACGCCCAAGCGTGAAGCCAATGCCGAGCGCGTGAATGCTCCATATTGGCGCTTGAAGAAACGCAAATGCGAGCAAGCCGACCAACATGGGCGGCGTATACTCCGACGCGTTGCCGTGAACGCGGATGGCTTTAGCGAGATCTTCTGATCCGCCATCGCCCATTGAGATTTTCCCGCGAAACCGCCGAGCAACCACGCGGAAGGCGAGCCAAACGAGCATCAAAATATTGATCGCAATGTAGACAGAGGCGACTTGTAATGCGCTCATTCGGCCCTCCCCAGATAGATATTAGTCGTCGCGACGCGCGTCCGGCAGACGATCATTAATGTCGTCTCGAATATCCAGAATGGTCACGATCAATCCAGCCACAACGCTGGCCGCGATCCAGCTACCCACAGATAGCGTCACGAAGGCCAGAACCTGAGCCATTGTGCCCTCGATGCCGATCAGATCGGTAATCATCGCCCCCTGCTGAGGGACAGCATTATAGTAAGCCAGGAGCAGGCCGATAATGATGGTTGCGAGATAAGCAACATAGACCATCAAACGGAAGCTGTTGATAATGAAGAATTTCATGGCGTCCTCTTTCACTCAAAGACAACCCGGACGACTGAGTTCTTTCAGGCCCGGGTTGTTAAAAAATCGGTCAGGCGCAAAGCCTTACATTTCCATGCCACATTCCGTGGCCGCGCTCATCATGACCGTCATGAATTGCGTCAACTCATCTGGGCTTAGCTCACCCATTTTTGACATCATGTAAGCGTCCTCATCTTCCGCTTTGGTCGCTTCGACCAAGACATTGACGAGCTTTGGATCAAGCTTATCGACGGCCATATCTGCCATGCATGAGCAGGTTTGTTCGTCGGTACTTCCATCATCCATACAAGATTTGAGAAGAGCGGCTTTTGCGCCTCCGCTGCCACCGCCGCAAGCGGCCAATCCCAGGGCGAATACGGATGCAAAGATGATCTTTTTCATTGGCGAACCCCTTTCCTCAATGTTTCGCACATGAGGAAGGTTCCACGAATCCCGCACCAAGGCCAGAGAAAAAAGCGCTTATTCGCGCCGTAAAAGCCAATCGAGCCGTAAGCGCCCGCGACCCGATTCCAGGAAGTCTGATTTCAGTTTTTCGCGGTCATATTCGGTCTTGAGCCAATCCTCAAACGCAATGCCTGTCGCAGCTTCCGCCTCTACATAGGCTTCGAAGAAGGCATCCAGGAGTCCGGTTTTGCCTTCTTTCATATGGAGGTATTTCTTAGACAATTGCCGCGCCGCAACGCTCACCGGCTCTCCCATGCGGAAAATCATATAAAGCGTGCTCAT
>CAYNUI010000102.1:0-6030 GCA_964400185.1 uncultured Hyphomonas sp. | reverse complement strand
GCGCGTGCGCGCCCTGGCACCGTGGACAGGTCGGCGGCGATGTGGGGACGTCTTTTGCGGCCTGGTATTTTCATGATCTCGCGTTACCCGAGCGCTGCGCCCGCGGCAAGCAGGCGGTTTCAGCGCGATTCCAGCTTAGAAACTCTCCAGTAACCCGTTTGTCCTAAACGTGCAGAAAATAATAATATGAATGAGAGATTTGCATTATGGGCTTTAAGTCTACCCTTCGCTATGGGCTTTTGGGCGTCGCACTCGCCGCAATCGCTGCTCCGGCCTCCTCGTTCGGGATCGGCCTCCAACCCACCACTGTTGAAATGTCGGTCCAACCCGGCGACCGCCAACGACAAGTGATTAATCTCGGCAATGTCCACCAGGAAGATACAATCTCCCTGACCCTCGGGCTCGCCGATTGGAGTTTGGATGAGCAAGGGCAAATCCAACTCAATCCGCCCGGCGAAAGCGCCACATCCGCTGCAGATTGGGTACGTTTCAGCCCGGCCTTTGTGACGTTGAAACCCGGTGAAACGGAGCAAGTTATCGTCGATATGGCCGCGCCTATGCGGGTGAATCGTCAAGGTGACTTCCGATTTGCCTTAATCGCCTCAACGCTGTTGCCAGAAGAACGCTCCGGCCAGTCCGGCGTTTGGAAGAAGTATCAAATTGCGAGCCTCTTCTATCTCACCATGGGCGAAGCCGAGAGCCGCCCTGAAGTGAAACAAGCGGCGCTGTCCACCTCGCCCGAAGGCCAACAATTTGTGGTGTTCGATCTAGAGAATACCGGCAACGCCCATGCGCGCTTGCGCGGCGAGGTCGAGATTAAGGGCGATGGTACAACGATCAAAGAACCGATCAGTAATCTTGTGGTCTTAGACGAAGCCACCCGCGAATATCGGTTGCCGCTGACAGGCGAGCTTCCCGCCAATCCCGAAGTCACCGTGACGCTTGAGAATATCTTCGCGCCGCAAAGCACGACGGGCTCGGTTACGCTGGCACCGTTCAAGTCAGACCTCACTTTCGAAGAGACGTCACTTCCGGTCGATACCGATGAGACGACTATCGAGTAAAGCCCGTGCATTGGGGGCAGTCCTCTCGGCGCTAACTGTGGCGCCGAGCGCAGCGGCCTCTTGGCTGGATTCAGACTTTTACTGCCGCACCTATGGCTGCGTGATTGTCCATGATGGGTTCTCATTCGACGTCTATGACAATTACGTCTTCGCGACCGGCGGCACTGTTCCGGTTGGTGGCCGGATGATCCCTTGGACCGGAAACCCGTTTCAGGGCGCCGGCGGTGTGAACCCAGTCATCACAGGCTCCCGAACAGAAGGTTTCCACAGCGTGCCTCTGCAGGATCAAGGCGTCACATTGGGAATTGATATCAATGGCGACGGCGTCCCCGACCGCCTGCCCATAGACAACAATAATAGCGGCTTCCTGGATGCCGGAGATACGCTCGACCCGTTCGCCATCACGTTGAGCACGGATCTGGTGGCCGCTGAAACCTCTGCGCAGCGTAGCTTCTATCTCTCTTCTAGAACGGATTTCTTCGTCACCGCTGAAGCGCAATTGGTCGGACCAGGCGGCGGGCTGAACTCAACCGATCAGCTCCGCAATATTGGCTTCTCTTATGGCGTCACCCGCAACGGCGTCGATGACGGTATGGCGTTTGGTGCCAATACAAGAAATGGCAACTACATCCGCACAATCGGTCTGGTGAATGATCTCGGCGATATGCTCGGCACACCGACCCGGATCATGGAGTTTCGCCAACCGATCCGTCGCCGCAACGCCGTTGATCTGCCCTCGCAATCGGTGCGCTTCGACTATGTCTATGGATTCGAAAATTACGATCTCTCAATGGGCGACGGTCATTTGCAGTATCAAATCGAGTTCGATTTCTACAATCGATAGCCGAGCCCGTTGAGCAGCTGCGCCGTTTCGTGCACGGGCAGGCCCATAACGCCGGTATAGCTGCCGGAGATCTGTTTGATATGTGCGCCAAACAACCCTTGGATTGCATATCCTCCAGCCTTTCCAATGCCCTCACCGCTGGCAATGTAAGCGTCCACTTCGGAGCTCGAGAGGCGTTTCACAATGACCCGTGTGTCACTTAGTCGATGTGCCATCGCCCCGTCTGGGCCGATCAGACAGACCGAGGTCATGACATGGTGCGCCCGACCAGAAACGAGCGCTAAGCAGTCTCGCACCTCCTGATCGGTCTCCGCTTTCGGCAGAATGCGTTGCCCAAGCGCCACGACCGTATCTCCGGCGAGCGTGTACTGACCGCTCTGGTGTACGGCTTGCGCTTTCTCGATGCCGAGGCGTTCGGCATAAGCGCGCGGGCGCTCTCCGACATGCGGGGTCTCATCGATATCGGCGGGCTGTACGCCATCTGGCGTCACACCGATCTGATCCAGCAGCTGACGTCGCCGCGGACTCGCACTCGCAAGAATGAGCTGGGTCATAGAATTTTGAAAGTCGCGTTGGCCATGGCAATCGGCGCATCATTGCTGCGAATAAGCGCACGCGCAAACCCGATCGAGCCGCCAACTTTGACAGGTTCCGGATCAATCTCCAGCCATTCGCCCAGTTTGGCGCTGCCGAGATAGTCCACGCCCAGAGAGACAGTCACCAGACCTTTCCCCGCATCACGCCCAGCATTCGCCAGCGACACAACGCAGGACAAGCCCATGGCATTGTCCGCCAAGGCCGCAATCAAACCGCCATGGACCAAGCCACGTGAATTGCAGTGCGGCGTATCCAAGACAAGGCCGATCTGGATGCGATCGTCTAATTTTCGAGAATAGAGCGGTTCCCAAGGGTCGGTCAGTCCAGAGCGGCGAAAGTGCCGCTCAAACCCATTTGGAACCTGCGCTTCGCTCAACTCGTAGAGCCTATTTGAAGCGGTAGGTGATCCGACCTTTTGTCAGATCGTATGGGGTCATCTCAACCAGCACTTTATCGCCAGTGAGGATCCGAATGCGGTTTTTGCGCATTTTTCCGGCTGTATAGCCAATGATCTCATGATCATTTTCAAGCTTCACGCGAAACGTCGCGTTCGGCAGAAGTTCAACAATGGTCCCGTTGAACTCGATGATTTCTTCTTTTGACATCCTGTCTCCATAAAAAACGACGCGCGATGCCGCGCCGCAGCAGATATGGGGTGCTTCGTAGCTTTCGTCACCCCTATGGGCAAGGCAAACTGTGAGTCCTACGCAGTGGCAGCGTTAACTTTCCATCTATTCTTCTGGGCGATGTCTACGCGAACCAATAAAATACGTTTATAGAGTAGACGTCATGACCTCCCACGACCTGCCTTTCACCCAAGACGATTTACGCAAAGCCATTCCGGACCACTGTTTTCAGCCCAATACTTGGCGTTCTATGGCTTACTTAGTCTTCGATTTGGCGGTCATTGCCGCGCTCTACGGCGTGCTCACGCAAACAAGTGCTTGGTATATTGAGTGGCCGGTCATTTTCATGATTGGCACGATGCTATGGTCGCTCTTTGTGATCGGGCATGATGCGGGTCACGGCTCTTTCTCCAAGAACCGCACGATCAACACGCTGGTCGGCATATTGGTCCATGGCGCCATTCTAGTCCCCTATCGCGGTTGGCAGCGCAGCCATGCCATGCACCATATGAAGACGGGGCATTTCAAAGACGAAGAAGTCTTCCGCGCCTGCCGCCGCGAAGAAGATTCGCTCTATCGCAAAATCATCTTCCGATTTGGCATTTTCGTTCTAATCGGCTGGCCCATGTACAAGCTCGGCATTCGCAACATCACGACTTATAAACCGATCACGGGAAGCCATTATCTGCCGCAAAGCGATCTTTATACGAAATCCGTACGGGTCTCTTGGTATCTCGGCCTGCTCTCGGTGGTGGTTTTCTTAGGCCTCTATCTCAGCCTTGGTTTCATCTATGGCTGGGGCTTCTTCGCTAAATATGTGCTTGCGCCATACCTCATCTATGGCTGCTGGCTGACCTTGGTCACCTATATGCAGCACGTCTCGCCAGAAGTACCGGTCTATGATGAGGGCGATTGGACCCGCCTAAAGGGCGCGCTTGCCTCCGTCGACCGCGATTACGGCCCGTTCAACTGGCTGACCCACAATATCGGCAATCTGCACGTCATCCACCACATCTACTCGACCATCCCGCATTATCATCTGCAGGAAGCCACCGATGCGGTGAAACCGATCCTCGGCGAGCACTATTTAAAATCAGATCGTTTCGTCTTGGCTGACTTCCTGTCGAGCCAGCTGCGCTGTCACTTTGTCGTTCCGGATGATGGGTTCGAACGTTACGAAAGCGCCTATGGATGGCTAAAGCCAAGGCGATCATAATCGATTGCTTTTGGGAAATGGTACAGCCTCTTGGTTTCGAACCAAGGACCTCCGGCTCCACAAACCGGCGCTCTAACCAACTGAGCTAAGGCTGCACTAAGGCCCCACATACGCCGGAGCGCGCGCGCATTCAAGATTGAAAAACGCCCAAGGGCTGCAATCGCTGCTATTCGGCAGCCGCTGGAACAATCCCCGCCACATCACTCACGGTTTCATGAGCGCGGCGACAGATCAGAGCGCCATCCTCAAGCTTGCCGTGGCGCATCAGGAAGATATCACGCGCATAATTCTGCGTGATCAGCCAAGGCGCTTCTTTGCCCTGTTGAGGGAAGCGTTCCATGGCGCGCTGAACATAGCCGGACGAGAAGTCGAGGAAGTCGGATTCCGGCTCGACGCCGTCCGCAACCGGGCGCGCCTCGACATAATTCTCTTTGTCGAGATGGTTGATCACCTTGCACATATACTCGCTGGTCAGATCCGCCCGCAGGGTCCAGCTCGCATTGGTGTATCCAAACACAGAGGTCATATTCGGTACGCCGGAAACCATCGCCCCGCGATAATTGAGCAAATCATGCGGATTGAGCTTGCGGCCATCAACTGTCAGCTCCGTGCCGCCAATGAATTGGAGATCCAGGCCCGTGGCGGTGACGATCAGATCAGCCTCCAACTCTTCGCCGGATTTCAGTTTGATCCCGCTTTCCGTGAAGCGCTCAATGTGGTCGGTAACGACCGAGGCTTTTTCCTCTTTCAAGGCCGTGAACAGATCGCTGTCCGGGATCAAGCAAAGGCGCTGATCCCATGGATTATAGGTCGGCGTGAAATGCTTATCGACCATGTCATCGCCGAGCTCTTGCTTGGTTAGGTGCAACAGCTTTTCTTTGACCTTTTGCGGGCGGCGGCGGGTCTGATTGTAGACCAGGAGCTGCATCAACACGTTCCGCCAGCGGGTCAGCCCATAGGCCATCATGCTTGGCATAAATTTGCGCATGCCATTGGCGACCTTATCCACCGATGGCCGTGACACGACATAAGTCGGGGAGCGCTGCAACATGGTCACATGCTCAGCTTTGTCAGTCATGGCGGGGACGACCGTCATGGCGGTCGCGCCTGAGCCAATCACCACGACTTTCTTGCCGGTATAGTCATAGTCTTCCGGCCAGTGTTGCGGGTGGATAATGTCGCCTTTGAAATCGTCGCGGCCGTCAAACTCCGGCGTATAGCCTTTGTCATAGCGGTAATACCCAGCGCACATGTGGAGCCAGTTGCAGGTGAAGGTCTGCTTCTTGCCTTCGGCTTCCGCCGTCACTGTCCATTTTGCCGTGTCACTGTCCCAGCTCGCATCGAGGACTTTGTGGCCATAGCGGATGTTCGGATTGATCCCATACTCGTCCGCGGTCTCATGAATGTACTCGCGAATAGCCGGACCGTCGGCGATTGCCTTCTCGGCTTTCCACGGTTTGAAGTTGAAGCCGAGCGTGTGCATGTCACTATCGCTTCGAATGCCGGGATATCGGAACAAGTCCCATGTGCCGCCCATGGCGTCACGCATTTCTAGGATTTGATAGGATTTTCCTGGGCACTTTTTCAGCAAGTGAACCGCTGCACCGATGCCTGAAAGACCAGCACCGACAATGAGAACGTCATAATGAGTCTTAATCATGACGCCAGCGTCATCTTTTTTGA
>CAYNUI010000101.1:7395-9090 GCA_964400185.1 uncultured Hyphomonas sp. | reverse complement strand
GGGCTCGACCGCGAAGGCCTGCACTTGCAACGCGTGCGGCCCGCGGACCTCTTGGCGCGTCCCGTTCGCAAGCTCGACAAAGAGCCGGTGCGCCAACTGCTCGAAGGCAAACGGGTATTCGTCACAGGAGCGGGTGGCACCATTGGCTCTCAGCTCGCTCAGCAATGTGCGGCCATGGGCGTCAAACAACTCACGATTTTCGACGCGTCCGAATACAATCTCTATGAAATTGACCTCACCCTCCGCGAGAAGTTTCCTGACTTAGAAGTGTTCACGCAAATCGGCGATGTCAGAGATGCGAAGCGTCTCAAACAGTCGGTCGCAGAAGCCCGGCCCGATGTGATGATCCATGCCGCTGCGCTTAAGCACGTGCCCTTGATGGAGCTGAATGCCTGCGAGGCCGTCCTCACCAATGTTGGTGGAACGGTGAATGCCGTGGATGTCGCCATCGAATTTGGGCTTGAGCGCTTCGTGTTCATCTCAACCGATAAGGCCGTCGATCCAGACAATGTTATGGGCGCGACCAAGAGACTGGCAGAACTCGCCCTCGCCTATCGGACGCGCGGCACGCAGCTCGCAGTGTCGATGGTTCGGTTTGGCAATGTGCTCGGCTCCTCGGGATCCGTCGTCCCCCTGTTTGAGCGCCAGATCGCCGCGGGCGGCCCCATTACGCTGACCGATGATCAAGTCTCTCGCTATTTCATGACCGTGGAAGAAGCCTCGTCTCTGGTGCTTCAAGGCACAGCGCACAATGGCGTCCCAGGCGAAGCCTCGCTCTATGTATTGGATATGGGCGATCCCATCCGCATCCGAACCTTGGCGGAGGCGATGATCCGCATGAAAGGGATGATCCCGTATCAGGATATCAAAATCAAAACCACAGGTCTGCGCCCGGGTGAGAAGCTTCATGAAGAGCTTACATATGCAGATGAGCGCTTAATCGGCACCGGGATCCAAGGGCTAAACAAAGTGACCCCCGAAACGCGCCGCCATGAGCCAAATGGGTTCTCTGAAAACCTCGACAAGCTCTTGGAGGTGGCGAGCGCACGCGATCCAGCGCAAACCCTAGAGACGCTTGCTGAACTCGTACCGGCCTATAACCCGCCTGCGATAAACGCATAGATGCCCGAAACCCGTTGACCATTGCGGGACTCGTGATAGGCGGGCGAGCGTATTCTATGACCAAGCTAGAAGCCGCTTTATGACCCAATCTACAAAAATTCGCCGCGCCCTTATTTCCGTTTCAGACAAAGAGGGGCTGGTCGAACGTGCCAAGGCTCTGGTCGGCTTCGGAATTGAACTCGTCTCAACAGGTGGGACGTCCCGCGCCCTCAAAGAAGCGGGTCTAGACGTCAAAGACGTCGCGGATCTGACGGGCTATCCCGAAATGATGGATGGCCGCGTAAAAACCCTGCACCCAGCCGTTCATGGCGGCTTGCTCTATCTTCGCGACAATGACGCCCACAAAGCTGACGCGGATAAGCATGGCATCGAAGCGATCGATTTGGTCTACATCAACCTCTATCCATTTGAAGCAACCGTGGCGTCGGGTGCGGGCTTTGAGGAC
Source organism: uncultured Hyphomonas sp. (assembly GCA_964400185.1). Lineage (GTDB taxonomy): Bacteria > Pseudomonadota > Alphaproteobacteria > Caulobacterales > Hyphomonadaceae > Henriciella. Next base: position 7,523 of record CAYNUI010000101.1, on the reverse strand, counting down.
TGCATCGAGAATATCGATATTGGGGGCCCCGCCATGCTGCGGGCCGCCGCCAAAAATGGCGATTTCGTATCTGTGTGCACAGACGGTGGAGATTTGGACGCGGTGCTTGCCGAAATGGCCGGGACTGG
>CAYNUI010000101.1:0-7295 GCA_964400185.1 uncultured Hyphomonas sp. | reverse complement strand
TGTGCACAGACGGTGGAGATTTGGACGCGGTGCTTGCCGAAATGGCCGGGACTGGTGGCCGGGTCAGCCGGGATACAAGCCGCAAACTCGCCGCGAAGACCTATGCGCGGACCGCCGCTTATGATGCAGCGATATCTGGCTGGTATGCCAAACAGCTTGGCGAAACAGCGCCGGATTGGGTTGGGTTTGGGGGCAAGCTAAACGAAGCCCTGCGCTATGGTGAGAACCCGCACCAGAACGCGGCCTTTTACGTCACCGGCGACAACCGCCCAGGCGTCGCCACGGCTGAGCAAGTCCAGGGCAAGGCGCTCTCATACAACAATATCAATGACACGGACGCCGCCTATGAACTGATTGGCGAGCTCGGCGACGAGACGCCTGCGGTTGCAATCATCAAGCATGCTAATCCTTGCGGCGTCGCACTGGGCGATACGATCATCGACGCTTATCGCGAAGCGCTCGCCTGTGACTCAACTTCGGCTTTTGGCGGGATCGTCGCGCTGAATCGCCCTCTGGACGAAGCGACGGCGAAAGAGATTACGTCGATCTTCACTGAAGTGGTCATCGCACCAGGCGCTGATGATGCGGCGGTTGAAGTGTTCAAAAAGAAGAAGAATCTCAGACTGCTTCTCACCAATGGCCTGCCGGACCCAGCCGCGTCTGGGACGTTCGTAAAAACGGTCGCGGGCGGCCTACTCGTTCAGGACCGGGACTTCGGTCGGATCACCAAGGATGACCTCAAAGTGGTGACCAAATTGGCGCCAACAGATGAGCAATTGGAGGACCTTCTGTTCGCCTGGCGCGTGGCAAAGCATGTGAAATCAAATACCATTGTCTATGCAAAAGATCGCGCAACAGTTGGCATTGGTGCCGGCCAAATGAGCCGGATCGACTCGGCGCGGATCGCCGCCCGAAAAGCGGAAGATGCGAAAGAAAAAGAAGGCTTCGCAGACTTGAGGACCATAGGCTGCGTGGCTGCGTCTGACGCCTTCTTCCCATTTGCAGACGGTATGCTGGCCGCTGCAGCGGCCGGAGCGAGCGCAATCATTCAGCCGGGCGGATCAATGCGCGACGATGAAGTCATCCAGGCGGCAGATGAGGCGGGCCTTGCGATGGTGCTCACAGGGATGCGTCACTTCCGGCACTAGCCCCGAGACACCCTGCCCTGCTAGCTAGACGCGATGAGTACGCTTCCTCCACCATTTGATGCGCAAGGCCAGCATTGGTTGAACATCCGTGTCTATTATGAAGACACCGATTTCACCGGCATGGTCTATCACGCGAACTATTTGCGGTTCTTCGAGCGTGGGCGATCCGATTTCTTGCGCGATGCCGGTGTCAGTCACCAAGACCTGCTATCGCGAGAAGAACCCGCCGCCTTCACGCTGACCAATGTGGAAGTCGATTATAAGCGCGCGGCGAAAGTGGATGATCTCCTGACCATTCGAACCCGGAGCATGGGCGTCAAAGGTGTACGTATGTATTTCCACCAAACCTGCCTGCGTGGCGAAGAGGTGATCGCTGAGGGTCGGATCACAGCGGTAATGATCCACGCAGACGGTCGCCCGATGCGTCCGATCAAAGATGTTGTCGCTCAGCTTAAGCCGTTCGAGTACAATCCCGACGCGACTTAAGATTCTAGCTTACGGGACAGGTGCCACCGGCGCGACCCATATCCATTGAGAGGTCCTGGAACGCGTCTCCCAGCGCATCGAATTGTTCGCTGGTGAACCCATCAATCTCGCCAGATTCAATTTGGTCTTCCACGCGGTCCGCGGTGCGTTCTACGTCGAAGCTATTCTCCGTACGAATTTCAACCATGGTGTTGAGGATCTCTTTGTAGAGATCGATTTGCCTTTCCTCAGCCACGGTTTGGGTTGCGAAACACCCGCAGAAAGTCTCCAAGGTCGTTCCCGTGTCGCCTGCGATCATGCCCGCGGTTCTCGCGTCCCCTTTAAAGACGTCGGTGCAAAGCTGCGTCAGAATTTTCTCATTCGGTGGCGCACCATTGCAAGCGGACAAGATGGACGCAGCGGCGAACGTGGCGACGATATATTTCATGGCTTTCTCCCTCGACTTCACGGTCAGGGAAAAAGCCATGAAGATCAAGCCGTCTTATTGAACCGCATCTTGCCATTCAGGGTGCTTTTCGAGCGTCGCCTTGGCGAACGGGCAAAGCGGTATGATCTTAAATCCTTCGCTGCGTGCATCGTTGACCGCAGCTTCCACCAGCTTCTTGCCAACGCCCATGCCGCGCATCGAATCCGGCACGCCGGTATGATCAATAATGATGCGCGTGGCCCCGGCGCGGGAATAGGTCATTTCGGCTTCATCGCCATTGATGACGGTGACATAGCGACCACCAGCTGGGCCATCTTCTCGCGTAATCTCAATCTCGGACATGTTTATCTCCTGTGTTGAGATGGGAAGTAGGTCGCGGCGCGTCGGACGACCAGATCAGGCGCTCGTAATTCACTTATCTCATTTCTGCATGCTCGATCTTACTGACGTGTTTTGTCATCAGCCTCGACTATCGTATGATGCACTCGGTGGAGGATGGTCATGGCGAAGAAGACAGCGCGGGAAAAGCTTGCTGCAAAGAAACAAATCAAGAAAGTCAAAATGGACAAAGCGTGGGGCGGGATGAAGCCCGGTGACATGATGCTGGTCGCGACGCCCCTAATGGTGGATGCTTATATTCGCAGCATCCCAAACGGAGCCACCAAGACCATCCCAGACATGCGCGACGATCTCGCGGCCGCTGAGGGCTGTCACGGCACCTGTCCGATGTCGACCGCCATCTTCGTGCGTATGGTCGCCGAAGCTGCACTGGAAGACATCGCCGACGGGAAAGCCGTTTCTGACGTTAGCCCCTTCTGGCGGATGATCACCAGCCAAGACAAAATGACCAAGAAGCTGAATGTGGATCCCGCCTGGATCGATGAACAGCGGCAGCTAGAGGCGAGCTAAGCGCGCTCGAAGGTCGGGCCTGAACACGAACGCCCATTTCTGTTATAATCGTCCGACATCGATTTCGGGGGATAACAGATGTCGCTTATCACAGAGTTCTTAGACGGTCGGTTGCCGCCCGATCTTTACGATCAATACCTCACATCACTGTTCGAGCCGTGGAGCAAAGAACTCATCGCGCGAAGTCCGCCGAGGGGTGACGTTCTCGATGTGGCTTGCGGCACCGGGATTGTATCGCGGGCGCTGAGCGCGCAAGCCGCGGTCAATCACGTCACAGCCATCGACATCGCTGAACCCATGATTGCCAAAGCGCGTGCGTTAACCGACCCGACCGCGCCCGTGTCATTTCAGGCGGCAAGCGCAGATGCGCTGCCATTTCAAGACCATCAATTCACGGCCGCTTTTTGCCAGCAAGCCTTGCAATTTTTCCCTGACAAGGTCGCCGCCCTCAAAGAAATCGCGCGCGTTGTCGAACCGGGTGGGACGCTGACCCTCGCGGTTTGGACGAGCACGCCCAACGGAAACCCCGTTTACGCGGCCTTCGAAGACATTGTCGCAGAAGATCTCGGCGAAGACTTGGTCCCGTTCGGACCATTTTCGTTTGGTGACGCGCAGGCCCTCTCGCAGGTTGCGACGGATGCAGGTTTACAGATTGAGACATTGGACCATGCCTCGCTCGATACTGCCCTTCCGGACCCCAGGACTTTGGTCTTGTTCGATCTGATGTTTCTCGGACGCCCAGGCTCGGATGGGAACTTACAACCCTTGTTTGACCCAGCCGACGCCTCGCAAGACGCCGCAATTGAAGCCTTGATCGAGAAGTTCGAGACAGCCGTCGGTCAGTATCAGCAAGCGGATGGAACCCTTTTGGCACCTTCGGCCGCGAATGTTCTCATCGCAACCGTGCCCGCATAAGTCCTCATCTCTAGCCGCTCTGATCCAAACCGGCTAAGGCGGCGCGATGAGATTGCCACAACGCCCACAGCTGACTTGGAAAGAGGATGGCACGCCCGTCGATGAACGCGTGGGCGACGTCTATTATTCCGTTGAGGATGGGCTCGCCGAAAGCCGCGCTGTATTTTTGACGGGCTGCGGACTGCCTGAAGCCTGGCAGGAGCGGCCGCACTTCACGATCGCCGAACTTGGCTTCGGGACCGGTCTCAATTTCCTCGCCGCTTGGCAGATGTGGCGCGCGCATCGCCCACCAGAAGGGTGGCTCCACTTCGTAAGTTTCGAAGGCTATCCGCTGGACCGAGAGGACGCGGAGCGGGCTTTAAAGCCCTGGCCGGAATTGAAGGATTTGGCGGAACGGCTTTGCGACAGATGGCCGGTTCGAGCGCTGGGTGTCCAACAGATCTCGTGGCCAGAAGAACGCCTCACGCTGACGCTGCATACCGGTCAGATCGAAGACACGCTTGCGCGCTCCCAGTTTAAAGCAGACGCCTGGTTCCTGGACGGGTTCAGCCCGGCAAAGAACGAATCCATGTGGGCCGAGGGGCTTTGGGCCAAGCTTGCAGAGCGCTCAAATCCCGGCGCACGTGTTGCGACCTTTACGGTCGCCGGTGCAGTCCGACGCGGGCTAGAAAGCGCCGGCTTCGCAGTGGAGAAAAAGCCGGGCCATGGCCGCAAGCGCGAGCGACTGGAAGCCGTCTTTCAAGGCGAGAATGCGCAACGCAGCCACCTGAAGCGGCCGCAAGTCGCCATTATCGGGGCCGGCATATCGGGCGCGTGTCTCGCGCACACGCTGACGCAGCGCGGGGCCGACGTGACGGTGTTTGACGAGGCCAGCAGCCCCGATCAGGGCACCAGCGCCAATCCGCTAGCCCTGGTCATGCCCCGCCTAGACGCTGCCGATACCGTGCAGGCAAGACTGTTGGTGGATGCCTATTTGCGCGCCCAAGCCTATTATCGCGCTCTTGAGGGCGTCAGCGTGACCGAGACCGCCCATTTTCCGCGCGATGAAACCGAAGCGCGCCGATTTGAGAAACTCATCGCCGATCCCCCGCTCGGCCTGGAACAGCTTGAGGCAATCCGCAATGGGGGCGTGCTGCATAAAGCCTCGATGATCTTGCAACCAGCGAAACTAAGGGCGGCGCTTCTGGACGCCATCGATGTCGAGTGGGGTCAGAAAGCCGAAATCGATCTCGACGCCAAACATGTGAACGGTAGAGCGTTCGACGCGATTATTTTGGCAGGTGGATGGCAGCTTGGCCGATTGATGCCCGATCTCGACATCACCGAACGGCTCGGTCAGGTCGAATCTTTTGAGAGCGATATAGATGCCCCTCCGAGTGCCATCGCAGCCGGGCACTATGCCTTAGCCAATGGCCGGACGCGGCTTTGGGGCGCGACATTTGAAGATCATTCTGATGGTCACCCGCAGGTCTCCGACACGGCGCGCGCGTTGAATATGAACGCGCTGGACGCGCTTCATCCGTATTGGATGGGCGAGGCCAAACGCGCTGACCTTTCATCGCACGCGGGCGTGCGGGCCACGACCGCGGATCGCCTGCCGCTCATTGGGCGATTGCCTGACACGGCGGGGTTGATCGCCGAACGCCAATCGCTTGGACGTACAGGATGGACAGTTCCAATCGGCATGCATGAGCGCTCCGATTTGTACGTCGCAGGCGGGTATGGATCACGCGGCTTCACATGGGCCCCTTGGGCGGCAGCCATTCTCACCGCAGACATTTTCGGCGATCCGTCGCCCGCCGCCAAAGACGTCTTGCGCGCAATCGCCCCGATTCGGCAAAGCTTACGCAAACTCAAGCGTGGGTTGATCTAATTCGCGCGCAATCTCGCGCTTTGGCTCCCAAGAATTGTTCGAAACCGGACTTTTTTGCTGCCAGATCGCGCACCAGCGAATTCGACATCGCTGTCATACAGTTTTGACAGCGTTTACCTTCCTGCGAGGGGTGGCCTTGGCGGGGGGCTTGCATTTGTATCGCCAACTTCGAAAGGGTTGTGCCCCGCGCGCGGTCATTTTGAAACACACGTGCGACCAAGCTCAGGGGAAAATAACGTGTCTCAACAGAACGTAGAGTTAGCTGATCTCGGAATCGAGGCTGGGGAAATCAGACCAAATTGGATCGAAGAACGCTTGTACGAAGAAGCGGTCCGAAGCGGTGAAGCAGAAGTTGCCAAAGGCGGCGCGCTGCTCGTCAAAACCGGTAAACATACCGGTCGGTCTGCCAAGGATAAATTCACGGTGCGTGATGAAACCACCGAAAACACCGTCTGGTGGGATAACAATGCCTCCATGACGCCAGCGCACTTCGATGCGCTTTGGGAAGACTTCCAGGCGCACCTCAAAGGCAAGACGCTTTATACGCAGCAATTGTTCGGCGGCGCAGATCTCGATCACCGCGCTCCGGTTCGCGTTGTGAACGAGTTCGCCTGGCACTCAATGTTCATTCGCCACTTGCTGCGCATTCCAACCGCGGATGAATATAAAGACTTCGCGCATGACTTTACGATCATCAACAGCCCAAGCTTCCGCGCAGACCCGGCCAAACATGGCACGGTGTCTGAGACCGTCATTGCGGTCAATTTCGCCAAGAAGCTCGTCCTGATTGGTGGCACCTCTTATGCGGGTGAAACCAAGAAATCTGTCTTCACCATCTTGAACTATATCCTGCCGACCAAGGGCGTGATGCCGATGCACTGCTCGGTCAATGATGGCGGCAATGATGATGCGGCAATCTTCTTTGGCCTTTCAGGTACGGGTAAAACCACGCTGTCTGCTGATGCGAGCCGGACACTGATTGGCGATGATGAGCATGGCTGGTCGGAAAACGGTCTCTTCAACTTTGAAGGCGGCTGTTACGCTAAGATGATCAATCTCTCGCCAGAGAATGAGCCAGAGATTTATGCCACCACCAGCATGTGGGGCACGGTCCTCGAAAACGTCGTCATGGACCCTGAGACCCGTGAACTCGACTTTTTCGACAATAGCCTGGCTGAGAACTCTCGCGGCGCCTATCCGATCTCTGCGATCGAGAATGCATCGCTGAGCGGACGCTGCGGGCAACCGAAAAACCTCATCATGCTGACCTGCGATGCGTTTGGGGTCATGCCTCCAATCGCCAAGCTGACGCCAGCTCAGGCGATGTACCACTTCTTGTCTGGCTATACGGCGAAAGTCGCTGGCACAGAGAAAGGCGTGACTGAGCCGACGGCAACCTTCTCAACCTGCTTCGGTGGCCCGTTCATGCCGCGTCACCCAAGTGAGTATGGCAAGCTGCTGGGCGAGCTGATCGACAAGTACAATGTCAATTGCTGGCTGGTCTCAACCGGCTGGACCGGCGGCGCGCATGGCGTTG
>CAYNUI010000100.1:0-9105 GCA_964400185.1 uncultured Hyphomonas sp. | reverse complement strand
GGCGGACTTTGTTCTTACGCCCCGCGCTTTGCACGCTTTCCGTATGAAGTTTGGATTTCAGCCGTGGAACCAGTTTCTGGACCATGGGCGTTCAGCGAAGAACAGGCCGACGGCTTTGCTCATCTCCTCGGCGATACCGTTCGGCGCTATGATGCGTTCTTCGGACGTGAAACACCCTGCATGCTCAGCCTTCATGCAGCGCCTTATGGACGCGATGGATTGTTTCAATTCACAGCCCAGTTCTATCCGCTTTTGCGCGCGCCTGACCGCGTCAAATATCTCGCCTCTGTCGAGCAATCCACGGATGTCTTCACCGTCGACATTCTCCCCAATCAAGCCGCTGACAAACTAAGAGGTGCGGTATGAACCCGATTGATGATTTCACAAAAACCTTTGGCCGCAATCCCCTGATCGCCGCCTCAGCCCCTGGTCGTGTAAACCTGATTGGTGAGCACACCGACTATAATGGGGGCGCCGTTCTGCCCGCAGCGCTCAGCCGCCGCATTCAAGTCGCGCTCGCACCGAACGACACCGACCAGATTGAGATCAAATCCACCCGGTTCAATGAGAAGATTGAGCGCCCTGTCGGCGATCAAAAACGCGGGGATTGGACCGATTATGCCATGGGCGCTCTTTGGAAGGCTGATGAACTCGGCTGGCTGCATGGCGGGGTCTATTTGCACATTGATAGTGATGTTCCCGACGGCGCAGGCGTTTCTTCTTCTGCCGCTTTGATCACCGCGATCCTGCGCGCCGCTTCAATCACCGCGCAGGTCTCAACGACTCCGGTCGAGATCGCCAAGCACGCTCGCGCGGTCGAGAATGATTATATCGGCATGCCTTGCGGGATCATGGATCAGATGGCCGTCGGTCTCGCTGATCATGGCAAAGCCCTCGCGCTCGATACGAGTGATCTCAGCTTTGACGTGATCGACATTCCGGAGGACTGGGGCTTTGCGGTCATCCATTCCGGCGTGCGCCGCGAACTGGCCGATGGACGCTACAAAGCGCGCTTTGAAGAGTGTCAGCAAGCCGCCGATGCGCTCGGCACGACGCGGCTTTGCCGTCTCGACCAAGCGCAAGTCGCGCAGATGCCGTCTCTGCCCACCAATCTGCTCAAACGCACGCGCCACGTCCTCACTGAGCATAAGCGCACGGTCGAAGCGGGCGAGGCGATGCGCAGCAATGACTTTGAGACTTTTGCGCGGCTGATGAATGAGAGCCACCGCTCCTATTCGCAGGACTTTGAAGCCTCGACGCCGGTCATTGACGAGCTCGTCAATGACGCGCTGAATTTGGGCGCAGCAGGCGCTCGGCTAACCGGCGGCGGCTTTGGCGGCTGTATCGTGGCTTTGGTCGAAGCGGATAAGTTGGACGCCTGGCTCGACACCCTCCTGGCCCGTCATCCCGACGCCTGGCGTGTTTAGACCGCGCCGAATATCTGTAGACGCCGGCGGCGCGAACGCCTAAGCGCGACCTATGACCGATGCTGATACGCACAAAGCGAAGATGCAAAAGCTGCAAGCTGAGCAAAAACGCAAAATCGATGAGGCCGTCGATCCCGATCGCGGACTTGTGCTGGTCCACACCGGCGATGGAAAAGGCAAATCTTCGTCTGCCTTCGGCGTGATTGTCCGCGCACTCGGATGGGGAAAGTCGGTTGGCGTGGTCCAATACATCAAAGGCAAATGGATCTCTGGCGAGCGGCAATTTTTCAAGAAACTCGGCACCGTCGATTGGCACACAATGGGCGATGGCTTTACCTGGGACACCCAAGACAAAGCCAAGGATATCGAAGCCGCCGTCGCCGCCTTCGAGAAATCCAAAGCCATGATGTCCAGCGGCGATTATGATCTGATTGTCTTGGACGAGATCAACATCGCTTTGCGTTACGATTATCTTGAAGTCGATACGGTCCTGGACGGCTTAAAAGCCCGGCACAAGAGAACCAGCGTAATCCTGACCGGTCGCGATGCCAAAGATGAAATCTGCGACTATGCCGATTTGGTCAGCGAGATGCGCGAAGTGAAGCATCCGTTCAAAGCTGGAATCAAAGCGCAACGCGGGATCGATTTTTGAGCTCTACCCGCGCGGGTTGCGGCATTTGACAAGCGCACCCGCCTATTGCATTTAGCCCCGCAGATGGTGCTGCCATAATTGGCGGCTAAGAGGGAAGCCGGTTAAAATCCGGCGCTGTACCCGCAACTGTCAGCCAGGAGCTGATGGCCAATCAAGCCACTGAGGGAGACCTTGGGAAGGCGGCCAAACGCTGAGATCGGCAAGCCAGGAGACCTGCCATCGCGTCGTTCGTCCGGAGACCGGGAAGAGTCTCAGCGGTCGGGAAGGTTTTCGAGACCTCTCCTTTGAAACGACAAAGCTATGGCTTGGCCGCTCACGCAGGTTTCTGCGAGGCCAATGTGTCGTTTTCAGTGCGCCATTTATTGAGCGGCGTGGCGCTGAGAGGGTTATCCTCATGTTATATAGAACAGCGCTTCTTGGCGCCGTCTCACTTTCGCTTGCCCTGCCTGGATTGGCGCAGGACGATCCAGATGAAACGCGGCTCGATACCGTCGTCATCGAAGGCTCTCGGCTTAATCAGACCGCAACCGAAATCGGCTCTTCGGTCAGCATTATCACAGCCGATGATATTGAAGAGCTCGGCTTCGATTTCGCGATTGATGCCATCGCGAGTGCCCCAGGCGTCACGGTCAATCAGAACAGCACCTTTGGCGGGGTAGCCACGGTCCGCATTCGCGGTGCCGCAACCAATCAGACCCTGGTCATCATCGACGGCGTGCCGGTGAATGATGCCAGCCAATCAAGTGGCGGCTTTGACTTTGCTCGGCTCGACACCGCAAACATTGAACGGATCGAGGTTCTAAAAGGACCGCAATCAACATTGTGGGGCAGCGACGCCATTGGCGGTGTCGTTTCCATCATCACCAAAGATCCAGAACCAGGTTTTGGCGGCAGCGCCTTTGCCGAGCTTGGCTCCTTCGAGACCTATCGCGGCGGGGCTTCGATTGGAAACGCATCCGATCAAGGTGATTTCAGACTGGCCTATTCCGGGATTTCGTCGGCAGGGATTTCGAAAGCCGACGAAGACAATGGCAACACGGAAGACGACGCCTATGAGGCACATACCGTTTCAGCGAAAGGCGGTGTGAATTTTGGCCAAGCGCGCCTGGCGGGCACCGTGCTGTGGTCGGACGCTGAGTCAGAGTTCGATGCCTTCGTCTTTGGAGCGCCAGGCAATGTCGGCGATGGCGATGCGGTCAACAATACCGATGAGCTCTCCACCAATCTCACATTCACGGCGCCCCTATTCGACGGCAAACTGGAAAACCTGATCCTGGTCGGACACTCCCAAATCGACCGCGAGAATTCCGGCGCGGACGCTTTTGCGTTCCGAGCCGAAGGCGAAAGACAGATCGCCAGATACCAAGGCACCGTGTCGATCAATGATCAAAACACGCTCGCGTTTGGCGCTGAGACCGAAGAGGTTTCTGTGAGCGATGTGAGCACCTCTATCGATAGTATTTTCGCTCTCTATGAATTCAAGCCGGTTGAAACGCTCACCCTAACCGGTGGGCTTCGCGTCGATGATCACAGCACGTTCGGAACGGAGACAACCGGGCGTGTGGCTGCGGCTTACAACCCGACACCGCAAATCACATTCCGCGCCAGCTGGGGTCAGGGCTTTAAAGCGCCGACCATCAATCAGCTAACAGGCGGCTGTTGCGCCGCCCCGAACTTTGCGTTGCAGCCGGAAACCTCTGAAGCGATTGATGCGGGCATTGATTGGCGCTCAAAAGATGGCTCAGCATCGCTAAGTGTGACGGTGTTCGACACAGATATTGAAAATCAAATTCTGTTTGCTTCGAGCGGCTTCTTCAATGAAGCCAAAACCGACACGTCTGGTGTCGAACTATCAGGTCACTACGATCTAGCGGACTGGATCAGCGTTTCAGGAAGTTATGCGTTCATCGACGCAACAGACTCCCTCGGCGCCCCGCTGATCCGCGTTCCTGAAAACTCCGGCGATATCCGCGTGAGCCTGACACCAGACAGTCCGTTTTCCGGGGCCATTATTATTCGTTACAATGGCGAAGAGCCTGATCGAGGCGGCAACCAAGTCGATGAATGGACCCGCGTTGATCTGACAGGCGCTTATCAAGTGAGCGAACACGTCGAACTATTCGGTCGCGTCGAAAACCTGTTTGATGAGGACTACCAACAGATCATCGGCTATGGCACGCCAGACCTATCCGGTTCGATTGGTATTCGTTTACGATACTAGTCGATGCCCAGGCTGATAGTCCTCCTCGTGCTTTTTGCCTTTGCTGCGTGCAGCAAACCTGCCTCGGTGTCGTCCCCTTTCACCGAGCGGCCGATGCGGATTGTCAGCCTGGATTTTTGCGCGGACCAATACGTGCTCAAACTGGCAGACCGCGAGCAAATTCTCGCGGTCTCTCCCGATGCGGTTCGCGAATTTTCCTATATGCGCGAAACCGCGCAAGGGCTTCTAACCGTGCGTTCGGTTGCCGAAGACGTCCTAATACTGAAGCCCGATCTCGTCGTTCGCTCTTATGGCGGCGGCCCAAAAGCCGGCGACTTTTTTGAGCGCGCAGGGATCCCCGTCCTTCAAGTTGGATGGACGGCGACGGTTCATGGAGACGGCCCGAATACGATCCCACAAACCCTTCGTGAGATCTCCGAAGGGCTCGGCCAAAGTGAACGTGGCGAAGCCGTGATCGAAGACTTTCAGACGCGTTTGAGCAAAATCAAGCGTGAAGCGAGCGGAAAAGAAACACTCTATATGACACCCTCTGGTGTCACGACGGGGGGCAACTCTCTGGCGCACGAATTGATGCTCGCGGCAGGCCTCAGCAATTACACGAAGAAGCCAGGCTGGCAGAGCCTCCCTTTGGAGCAAATCGCTTATGCGCAACCAGACCTGGTCGCAGCTGCCTATTTCAGAGCGCAGCATAATCACGACCACCCTTGGAGCGCCGCACGCCATCCGATCGCGAAACGCGAGCTTTCTGAACGTGAGCGCGTCGACTTAGACGGCGCCTGGCTCGCCTGTGGCGGCTGGTTTCTGATCGAAGCAATCGAAGCGCTTGCCGAGGGAGCGCAAGCCGATGATTGAGCGAGGGTTGATCCCAGGTCTGAGCGTTCTTTGTGCTGTGGCGATCTTCATCGCCTGCCTCTTGGGCTCGACCCCGCTGCCCGTGGACCGCGTTCTCGCCGCTCTGTTTGGAGGCGCGGATGCCGCCGATAGATTGGTGGTCTGGTCGATCCGATTGCCACGCGCCCTCGCCGCGTTCCTCGTTGGCGGCGCGCTTGGGATTAGCGGCGCAGCCTTGCAGGGTCTGCTACGAAACCCGCTTGCCGAACCCGGTGTACTCGGCGTGTCTGCTTCGGCCTCACTCACCGCAACCTTTTCCATCTATTTCGGACTGGTGGCCTTCAATGCTTGGTTACTGCCGCTCGGAGCCATTGCCGGGGCTCTCATCGCGACCGCCCTGCTCGCGCTCGCCGCGACGCGCACCAATTCCGTTGTCACGCTGATCTTGATCGGAGTGGGCTTATCGAGTTTCGCGGGCGCTTTGATGAGCCTCCTAATGAACCTTGCGCCCAATCCCTTCACACTGTCCGATATGATCAATTGGATGCTGGGGTCGGTCGCCAATCGCAGCTATGACGAAATCATGCTCGCGCTGCCGTTCATGGCGCTCGGCACAGCGATCTTGCTTTTGACCGGACGCGGGCTCTCGGCGCTGACGCTTGGCGAGGAAGCCGCGAGCGGGGTTGGGCTTAACCTTCAACGCCAGCGCATTTGGACCGTCCTTGGCGCGGGCCTGGCAACGGGCGCATCCGTCGCTCTCGCTGGCGCCATCGGATTTGTTGGCATTGTCGCCCCACACATCATCCGTCCCTTTGTCCGGCACGACCCAGCGCGCTCGCTGATCCCGTCGGCTTTGCTCGGCGGTCTTATTCTCGTCGTCGCGGATATATTTGTGCGCATCTTGCCCAGCACGAATGAACTCAAGCTCGGCGTCGTCGCCGCCTTGATCGGCGCGCCGGCCTTCATCTGGATCGCAATGCAGAGGCGGGCTGTCCATGACTAAACTCGTCGCCAATGCACTGACCGTCTCCGCCGACCAGAAAGCGCTTGTCCGGGATGCTAATCTTGAACTCTCACAAGGCGAACTGATCGTTGTGCTCGGTCCAAACGGCGCGGGCAAGACCAGCATGATCCGCGGCCTTTTGGGTTTGGAGATCCCAAGCTCCGGCAGCGCGCGATTAGACGGTGTGGAGATACGCGACCTCGCTCCAGCCGAGCGCGCGCAGAAAGTGGCCTATCTTCCTCAAATCCGACCTCTAGCGTGGCCAAACCAGGTAAGAGATATCGTCGCGCTGGGGCGCTTTAGCCACGGAGCCGCGTTGGGTCGCCTTAAGGGGCAAGACGCTGAGGCTGTCGACCGCGCGATAGAGGCCTGCGACCTCAGCCACTTGGTCGATCGCTCTGCGGACACTTTATCAGGCGGTGAACTTGCGCGCGTTCATTGCGCCCGTGCCATCGCAACCGAAGCCCCGCTTTTGATTGCTGATGAGCCCACCGCCGCGCTCGATCCCCGTCATCAGTTTCGAATCTTGGATCTGATCAAACGCTTCGTCGATGCCGGTGGGGGCGCTCTCCTCGTCCTGCACGATATCGAACTCGCCGCGCGTTATGCGACACGCCTGATCTGGATGAAGGACGGGCAGATCGTTGCCGACGGCAGCCCAGAGGAAACGCTGTCCGCTGAACGCTTAGCGGACGTCTATGAGATCAAAGCCGAGGTCCAAAACGGGCGCGTGCTGATGGACGGTAGCTTGTGAGCGCTAGCGCTTTAATGCTTCAGGGCACAGGCTCTGATGTCGGCAAGTCGGTGCTGACCGCCGCCTTCTGCCGGATTGCCGCGCGCCGGGGCTTGAGCGTCGCCCCCTTCAAGCCGCAAAACATGTCCAACAATGCCATGGCCTGTCCTAATGGGGGCGAGATTGGCCGCGCTCAGGCCTTGCAAGCGCGCGCTGCTGGATTGGCACCGTCTGTCGACATGAACCCAGTTCTCCTAAAACCGCAAACCGATCGCACCGCGCAAGTGGTGGTCCAAGGCAAAGCCTTAGATGCGATGGAGGCTGCCGACTACATGGCCTCCCGCGATCAATTGATGGGTGCGGTGCTAGAGAGCTTTGAGCGCCTTGTCGATCAGCACGACCTGGTCTTGGTCGAAGGCGCGGGTAGTCCGGCGGAAGTCAATTTGCGGGCTAGAGACATTGCCAATATGGGCTTTGCCCGCGCCGCGCGCGTGCCGGTCTGTCTGATTGGCGACATTGATAAAGGCGGCGTGATTGCGAGCCTGGTTGGCACCCAATCGGTCCTCTCCCGTGAAGATGCGGAGCTGATCAAAGGCTTTCTCGTCAATAAGTTTCGCGGCGACCCCCGTCTCTTTGATGATGGCGTTCGTGCCATTGAAGATGAAACAGGTTGGCCGTGTCTTGGGGTCATCCCTTGGTTGAAAGCCACCGCCGTCCTCCCAGCCGAAGATGCCGTGACCCTCGAACGCGCTGTGCCGAGCGAACCAGGAACTGTGAAGATCGCCGCGCCGATGCTGTCGCGGATCGCCAATTTTGATGACGCAGATCCGCTGCGTTTGGAGCCTGGCGTTTCGTTTGAGTGGGTTCCGCCTGGCCAACCGATCCCGCGCGACGCGGATCTGATTGTTCTGTTTGGCACCAAGTCGACCATTGGCGATCTCGCCTTCTTGCGCGAGCAGGGTTGGGATCATGACATTGTCGCGCATGCGCGCGCCGGGGGCCGCGTGCTTGGTATTTGTGGCGGCTATCAGATGTTGGGATATTCGATTGACGACCCTGATGGCTATGACGGCGAACCGGCTTGCGTGCGCGGTCTCGGCCTGTTGAACGTCGACACAGTGATGACCCGCGAGAAAACGGTCACGCCGGCGCAAGGAAAATGCGCGCAATCAGGCCTCGACATCGATGGCTATGAGATCCATGCGGGCGAAACCAAAGGCGGCGACACGGACCGCCCTTTCGCGATCCTGCGCGGACAACCGGAAGGCGCGCGCTCTGCTGATGGGCGCATTCAAGGCACTTACATTCATGGCGCGTTTGCCGCCGACGCATTTCGGGGACACTGGCTGAAGTCTATTGGCGTCATGGGCGAGAGCGGCGTAAATTATCAAGCCGATGTCGAAGCGGCGCTTGATGCATTAGCGGACGGCGTTGAGGAAGCGGTCGATGTGGAGGCCCTGTTCGACCTCGCGGCTGAGCCCGCCAAGATTATCCGCACACCTTAAGCGCGCCGCGTTCAGTCATTGTCCGTCACTTTTCCGCGCAAGGCTTTGACGGCGCCGCGCTGCTTTTTGCTGGTCAAACGCCGCCGCACGGAGGCGCGGGTGGGTTTGGTCTTGATTCGCCGTTTTGGGGCTTCGGCAACGGACCGGACCATTTCTGCGAGACGCTTTCGCGCGGCCTCTCGGTTCAGGCCTTGGCTGCGATGGTCTTTCGCTTCGAGGATAAGGTCGCCCTCTTGAGTCAAGCGCGCCCCATAACGCCGTCGAAATCGCGCTTTAACCGGCGCCGGGATCGAGCTTGCACTGACATTCCAGCGCAATTGCACCGCCGTCGACACCTTGTTGACGTTCTGCCCGCCCGGCCCGGATGCGCGAATAAACCGCTCGCTCAGCTCCCATTCTGGGATCTGGATCGTTTCGGTCACAAAGACGTGATCGCTCGTGGACATGAAAGCTCCGTTCAGGGTCAATTCAGGCGACTTACCTAGTTTGGGTATCAAGGCTTGTCACGAGCAGCCGAAATCGTGGGTGCCATGGGGGTGCCTTTATCAGAAAGGAGGACCAAAATGTCTGTCCTCTCAAAATTGACCGCAAGCGTTGCAGCTATTGCGCTTTCAGCCGGAACCCTGATGCCGGTCGCCTATGCCGATCGCGGGGAAAATAATCGCCGGGGACCGTTCTCGTCCGAGCAAAGAAATGAGCGAGACGCGAGCCGTCGCGGGCCGTTCCAACCGGC
>CAYNUI010000099.1:2539-9123 GCA_964400185.1 uncultured Hyphomonas sp. | reverse complement strand
GTCTCGCAAATGGCGAACGAGCGCATTGGTCACCCGAAAGACGTCGTCTCCGAAGGTCAGCAAGTCTATGTGAAGCTCATGGGCTTCGATGATCGCGGTAAGGTTCGCTTGTCGATGAAAAACATCGATCAAGAGACCGGAAAAGAGGTCGAACCCGAGCCAAAAGACTAGTTTCTCGCGCTTAAAGCGAAAAAAAGCAGAAAAGCCGTTCCCCTTGGGAACGGCTTTTTTACTGGCATTTCGTCCGATTAAGGATTATTAACCATCCGAAGCCGGACAAATATAGTTTGACACATTACTGTCACATAACGTACAGATCGGTATGTTACAAAAATATGACAAACTAAAAACCTCCCTGCTGCTGGCACTCGCGGCCGCTGGAGGAGCAGCACTATCCGGCACAGCAACGGCTTCTGAAGCCACCTGTAACCTCGACAATGGCTATTCAATGGAGCTCGCGTCTTATGTCGCTGAGGCCGCCACATGTGTTGAACAAGCCGGAAATTTCGATGCTGCAATGGCTGATGCCTTGCTCGTAGAAATCAATGCAGAGCGTGTCTCAGCCGGACTTGCGCCGCTGAACCGTCGCGCGTCTTTAGATATGGCGGCGAAATCGCATGCTCTTGATATGGCGACCCGCATCTATGCCGATCATGCTGACCTTGAGGGCCGGGACCACCTTCACCGTATCCGCGCCTTTGATCGCACCATGTTGGTTGGTGCCTCTGGCTCAAACGTGACAGTGGGCCGAGCCGCAGATGGCGCTGCGACCATTCACCAGAAGATTAAAATGGACGAGTTCAGCGCGATGAACATTGTCCGTGATAGCTTTACAGATGTTGGGATCGGCGTCGTGGAAGAGGCTGGACAATTCTACGTGGTCCAGGTCTTCGCCGCCGCTGAAGGCGAGTTTGAAAACGCGATCCCGGTTTCCGCCAAAGGATCGCAACCCTTGCTTGCCAATCTGTCTGATCGTGACCGTCAAGTCGTCGCTTGGGGTCTCGTTGACGCCCAATCTGGCGAAATGCTTGCCAAAAGCACGATGCCACGTGTGCGCTTTAGCAGCGCGCAAGGGACGGACTCTGCGGCGCTCGACGTCCTGGTTGCAGTTCGGAACAATACGTTCGTTCTTAAGGGCCCCTTAGTCAGCGGTCGCAATTAAATTTGCCCGCGACTTAAAAGAAGGTGCTGAGCTTCCGCTCAGCACCTTTTTCGTTTTCTGGAGTTTGGGAGTGGCTTGGCGTGCGCCTTAGTTGCCCCACTCCATGCCCATATTCTTCTTCATCCAATCGGCAAAGGTTGCAGGTTTCTCGAGGGACTGAGGATCGAGCGTGCCATAAGAAACGATCGGGCCATCTTTGGCTTCAAGCCGGACGCCGCTCATCCGGGAATTTGTTGACCAACTGTCTTCTGTTCTTGGATCGACCAGCAGCATCACATGCGTGCCGCCTTGTCCGGCCTCATCCGCTCCGAAGACGAGGCCATAGACTTTCTCTCGGCCTCCGAAACCGCCCGAATGGGCTTGGCGCTTGCCATTCAGCAGAACCTCATCCCAAAGCAGGTTTCGACGCCACTGTAAGACGTGCATATCGTCGCCAACGACGACTTTGATATCGACATGATGTAATCCAAGGCGGACGATTTCTGCTTGCATGGGAGGGGCTCCTTATTATTGATAAACAATAATAATTCGGGGCGCAAAAGTCAAACAAAAAGCCCGAAGCGCGAGGCTTCGGGCTCCAAAAATCGGGATGTAAGTCCTGATTTACTCAGACATCGCCGTGATTGTTGCAGTGCCAGTGCCGCCTGTAGACAGCGTGTAGGTCGAGGTTTCGCCGACCTCGTCAGCCACGGCATCGAAGGTTGCGCAAATCTCTGCGCCGTCGGGCATCGTCGCGCAGAGAACACCTGCTTCTTGATCAAACGTGTATGGCGCCGAGATGTCGCCCGATGTTGCGGTGCCTTCGCCGTCAAAGGTCCACTCCTGTGTTGTGCCATCATCATTTGCGAATGACACGGTGACTGAGGCGGCAAAAGCAGGCGCGGCGATAAATCCAGCGGCCACAGCCGCGGCTAGAAACTTCTTCATGTGGGCTTCCTCCAAAGCGTTTTGGGACCATCGCTTAGGTTTCGTGCGACGGCTAATTTATGGTTAACAAATTCCTAATCGCCGAGCAATCGACTTACTGTGACCGCTCTGAGACAGAGAGAACATTACCGTCCGGGTCTTTGAACCAAAGAATTTTGGCGCCGCCATCCGGGCTTTCCCACACGCCGCGCTCGTCCTGGCCCATGCCTTCGAAGATGGTCGGCTCGATCCCGTTCGCAGTGAGTGCGGTGTGCGCTGCCTCGATGCTGGGCACTTCCCAGTCCAATACTGTGAATGGGAGCGGGGTATGGTTCGGAACTTTAGAAAGCCGCAGCTCTGTGCCTGCGAGCTGGTAGACAAGCGCGTATGGGTCGTCCGAATGTAAACTCAATCCGAGCGCACCTTCGTAAAACGCGCGCGCCGCTTCGGCGTCGGACGTCGCCAAAAATACAGTCGATTTTGCTGATTGAAGATCCATCACTGCCTCCTCACATGTCACCGGTATCATCCGGCATCATGCGAAGAGGTCAATGGAATAGGTTTATTGGCCAGCGAAGCGCAGGAAGCGGTTGCGCAGGTCTTTGTCTGTTTTGAACACGCCGGTGAACTGCGTGGTCACGGTGGCCACATTCTTGTGGTGAACGCCGCGTGTGGTCATGCACTGGTGTTTGGCATCGATCAGGACCGCAACACCTGCCGGCTTGAGCGCATCAGTGATGCAATCGGCGACCTGTGCCGTCATGGTTTCCTGGGTTTGCAGACGCTTGCCAAAAATCTCAACAACGCGGGCAATCTTCGAGATGCCAACCACGCGGTGCGTCGGCATATAAGCGACATGGGCCTTGCCGAGGATCGGCACCATGTGGTGCTCACAATGGCTTTCTACGTCGATGTCTTTGAGCATGACGATGTCGTCATAGCCTTGCACGTCTTCGAAGGTCCGTGACAGCTCTTTCACCGGGTCCATTTCGTAACCAGCGAAGAACTCTTGATAGGCTTTGACGACGCGCTTTGGCGTATCGATAAGGCCTTCACGGCTCGGATCGTCACCGGCCCAAGCGAGGAGCGTACGAACCGCATCCATAGCTTCTTCCATGCTTGGACGCTCGACGGGATCTCCGCCAGTGATTTGATCTTTAGGGGTGATGGCATCCATGGCCATATTCGAATTCCTTAATCTGAGGGACGGAGGTCGAGCCGTATCCGCAGAGAACCATTCAAGGACCTTGCCAGATAAGGACTTAACGCCCGCCCGGAGTTTGTACCCTCAGGGCGATGAAGAGAACATAGTGGCGAATTCCACATGTTACTAGGGTTTCTTTACGGCAGGACGGGTCAATTGGATGTGAGTTTTTTTGATACACTGAAGTAATCTTAGGGCGCCTGACCTTTGGGGACCCCTTTTTCAGTTTTCTATCCAAGGGTAGAACAAAAATATGGACCTTTCATCAAATCCCGCCCTTGAGCCCTTTCGTGCAGACGTACGCAAATTCTTTGAAACGGACTATCCGCAAGACATTCGCGCTAAAGTCGCCACCGGTGCGAGCCTCACCACTGACGAAGTTCGAAAATCTGAAATGGCGCTCGGTAAAAAGGGTTGGCTCGCCTCCGCTTGGCCAGAAGAACATGGCGGGCCGGGCTGGAGCTTAGAAGAGCAATACATTTTCGATGAAGAGCTTGAACGCGCCGGCGTGCCGACGGTCACCCCAATGGGCGTGATCTATGTTGGCCCGATCATCTATACGTTCGGGTCTGAGGCGCAGAAAGAAAAATGGTTGCCCGGCACCCGCGACGGGTCCTTAGGGTGGGCGCAAGGCTATAGCGAACCGGAGAGCGGATCAGACCTCGCCTCGTTGCAATTCTCCGCCAAACGGGACGGGGATGAGTATATTCTCAACGGCACCAAAATCTGGACCAGCGCTGCCCAGCATGCGGACTGGATCTTCTTGCTGGCGCGAACCTCGAAAGAGGAAAAGAAACAGCTCGGTATCAGCTTTATTTGCTGCGAAATGGACCGGCCTGGCGTCACGCTGAAACCGATCATCACGATTGATGGCAAGCACGTCCTCAACATGGTGATGTTCGAAGATGTGCGCGTCCCAGCAGACTATCTCATCGGCGAAGAGGGCAAGGGTTGGACCTATAGCCAATACCTGCTGGGCTTTGAGCGGACCTCCTATGCGCGGATTGGCGGCAAGCGCAAACAGCTCCGGCACATTCGGTCGTTGGCGACCGCGGAACCGACGGGCGGCAATGCGAAGCTGATTGATGATGAGGCCTTTGCTCGCAAGCTCACGGATGCCGACATGGCTGTGGATGGCCTGGAAATGACCGTCCTGCGGGTTTTGTCTGCAGTCAAGGATGGCGGTAGCCCCGGCAAGGAAGCCTCGATCATTAAAATCCTCGCGACCGAAACGGCACAGCAAATCACAACGCTCTATCTCGATGTGGCGGCGGCGCATGGTTTGCGGCGGTTTGAGGATGCGGTGAGCGCGGATTGGACCGGCGATGCAGCCTATGCAGCGCCCGGCGTGTCGACCTATTTCGGGGCTCGGGCGCAAAGCATTTATGGCGGCACGAATGAGATTCAGAAGAATATCATCGCCAAGCGTGTGCTCGGCCTATAGCCCAATAGAGAAAGGCTCACGGGGCGATCGAACGCCCCATGAGCGCTAAGTTTGCTAGCGGCGCGAGAGGCTAATCTCGGGCGGATTGCGCAGGGTTTGCAGCACGACGCAGCTTTGCTCGGCGGCTGTGACGATCGCCTCTAAGTGGGCCTCGGGAATGTCTTGCACGGGCACAATATTCACTGAAATATCAATGTTCTGGAAGGCGACAGGAACGTCCGGGTCCATGCGCAACGTGCCGCGTAAATCGACTTTCGCATCGACGCGAACTTCCAAAGTTTGAAGCTCCAGCCCGAACATGTTGGCGATCACGCGGATCGTGCTGTCGAGGCAGCTCGCCACGGCCGCACTTAAGAGCTCTCCAGGGACGGGTAAGTCGCTTTGACCGCCGACGCCTTTGTGAAGCGAAATGGGCAGGCGCGTGGCCCCAGGATCGCCAAATTCGACCTCGCCATAAAGCGGCTGACCCGGACGGACCGTGTCGCACCGCGTGGTCGCGTGATCAGAGATAAGGGCTGCAAAAGGGGTACAAACGTAGTGCTCCCGGAGCGGCATTTGGCGGGCTTTCATATCCACCTTGGTGGGCATTGGGGTGGGCATTTGGGTGACAGTCTCGAGCATATTTTTTCTCCTTGAATTTGCTGGACGCCCCAACCTAGCGAGACAGGAGGACAAGGAGATACTTGCGCCCGAGTAGCAACCAGTATGCGATTGCGATAGTATTCCACTATCGATTGCGTAGTTACCGGAAGAAGCAAAATGGCCGAGCTGGAATTAGAGGCTGAGGATGCCCCGCGCACCCCCAATCAAAGTGGCAGTCTGTGTCCGGCGGTGAAGGCCGCTGACATGATTGGCGACAAGTGGACGCTCTTGCTGATGCGCGAGCTTTTGTTCGGCGCCAATCGATACAATGCCTTCCAGCGCGCATTGCCAAGGATATCACCGACCGTGCTCTCGAAGCGGTTGAAGCAGATGGAAGAAGATGGCCTGATCATCAAGAAATCCGTCGCGGGCGAAAAAGCGACCGAGTACCGTCTGACCAAATGCGGCCGGGAACTCGCGCCCCTGATCAATTATATGTCTAAATGGGGCCTGCGCTGGGCGCGGCGTCGGATCAGCGAAGAAGACTTAGACGTCGGCGCCTTCATGTGGGACTTTCATCGCAGCATGGACACGTCCGAGCTGCCAGATGGCGAGACGGTGTTCTCCGTCGCCTTTGATGGCGTCGAGGTCCATGACAAATGGTGGCTGGTGGTGAACGGCGACACGGTCGATCTCTGCACCGATGATCCTGGCAAAGATGTTGATCTCTATATTAAGAGCACGCTCCCGGCTCTCGCCGAAGTTTGGATGGGTGATATGGACATCGGCTCCGCCCAGAAAGACGATGAAGTGATCCTGACCGGCGCGGCCTATTTGATGCGCAGCGCCGCGCAATGGTTCCCAAAATCGCGCTATGCCGACGTGCGTCCAAAGCGTTTTGTCGAGGCTGAAAGCACAAGTTCAGATTAGATTGCTACGTTTCGCGTAGTGGATCGCTGCGCGACCTGTAGCGCGTTGCTATCGTCCCGTCAGTGTCGCTAAAATTCGATCTGAGGGAAGGTCTCCTCGTCGCCGGATGGACCGGCGAGAAAAAAACGGAGACTAAGAATGCCACTCGTAACCATTGACGTGATCAAAGACGTTTTCACCCCAGAGCAAAAAGCAGACATCATCGAAAAAGTGACCGATACAATGGTCGGGATCGAAGGCGAAGCCTTAAGAGGCGTGACCTGGGTTCGGATCGTCGAAGTCGAACAAGGCGATTGGGGCATAGGCGGGCAATTACTCACCGCAGGCGCCGTACATGCCATGGCAAATGCGGCGGC
>CAYNUI010000099.1:0-2439 GCA_964400185.1 uncultured Hyphomonas sp. | reverse complement strand
TGCCCGCAGTGATGTGGGGCAAGCTGCTGCTCAACCTCAACAATGCCTTGAACGCTCTGTCGGGTTTACCGCTCAAACAGCAGATCGAAGACCGCGCCTGGCGTCGCTTGCTCGCCGATCAATTGGCGGAGACTTTGGATGTCTTGGCAGCGGCCAAAATCCAGCCCTACTCAGCGCTGCCCATTCCGCCGAATTTCCAACCACATCTGATGCGCTTACCGACCCCGGTCTTTAAGATCCTGGCCGCGCGCATGTTGAAGATTGACCCGCTCGCCCGCTCCTCCATGTGGGAGGATTTGCAACAAGGCCGCCTGACCGAGATTGATGAGCTGCAAGGCGCTGTGATCAAGCTCGCCGAAAGCGTTGGGAAGGATGCGCCGATCTGTTCACGCGTCTCACAATTGGTGAAAGAGGCGGAGACCGCGAAAGCAGGCTCGCCGGAGCTGAGCGTCGAAACGGTGCGTGCGGGGGTGTAGGCCCTAACGTCTTCTTCGGGTCATTAGGCGCTGCGTGATACTTCGGTTGTCATTCCGGTCGCAGCGAAGCGCAGAATCGAAGCCGCAGAGGGTTGGGCCCCCGGATAAACGCTGCGCGTTTTCCGAAATGCGGTTGCCGAATCTCTAACCTATCGAGCAGAAATTCGCTTTGAGATCTTCAATTCGATACTTCGACAGCTTCACATTCGAGCACTGTGACAAAAGAGACGAGAAGATCACCTTCTGCCGGGTCATCAGAAAGCATGTACTGTGCATGGAACCCGTGCCATTCGTCCTTGTATGCTCTTCGCAAATGGATTGTTTCGAACTTGTCGTTTGCAGACAGTACACCGTCCATAACTTGTGGGTCCTTGTCCATAACAATCACATCAGCTTCGCTTGCCTCTGCATCATCAGAAGACGTCAGTCTGAATATATAATTGACTGTGGTTTCCGGGGAGTCTTCCCAGTAAATTCGGTCCACTAGAAGCTTTGCCGGCCCAAAATCGCCGTCTGTTATTTCTCCTGAAGTCACTCTGCCATTAGCTAAATTTCTTGCAATGTTACGTCCGTCAACTTTTTTGCAATCCCAGTTGGCCACGCGCTCTGCAAGGGCGCTGGCTTGCTGAGGGAGGCTCAATATTATCGAGACTACAAGTATAAAAATAGACGTCACTCGCATGGACAACCTCCCCACTCAGCCACTGTATTGCTTGAATGAATCAGCAATCTGGCCTGCCTATTCTGACTGACCCAACCGTGGTCTTGGGTTCGACGGTCGGAACGTAGCGACGCTCACGCCGCCGCCAAGTTACTATGCGACAACATCACCGCGTGCAAGATGGTTGGTGGGGTGTGGGATTTTGTATTCTCGCTGCGAGAGTTTCCTGTCTGTGTTGCCACAAGGTATACCGCATTCGACCTTGAAATCGTATTCCCAAATCGGAATCTGCAAACTTTCGATCAGACCTATGTACGCTTTCACCCGGATAGTAGGCGTCGGCTCAGCGGTCGACCAATATTCCGATCATTCCCCAGACCAGAATATAGATGAAAAAGACAAACCCGTTGAACAGGGAAATCCCGGCACCGGGCTGGGCCACGTTCGAGACCAGAAGTCCAATCTGCTCCACCGTCGCGCCGGCAAAGTAATAGGCCATCAGTCCCACTACGACGCCTATTCCGAAGGAGATCCCTCGCAAGGTAAGGCTCGCTTTTTGTGAGATCAGCACCCAGGACTGCAGCGCAGAGACGAACAGCGAAATGACGATCACAACGCCGAGCTTGGCGATCATCGGCACCGCTTCAAGAAAGATCAGCGGCTGGAAGAGTAAGAAACAGGCCAGGCCATGCGTGAACATGGTCAGCAAGAAAATATCGATGTTGCGGCTGAAGAAAAGCAATTGGCGCTGGGTTGAGCTGAGATCGCTTTGGCTCAGCCCGGCGGACGCATTGGCGCTGCGGACCCGCGTATGCACCGCGCCGACCAGCAAGTCCCATTCTGAGCTTGTCTCGGCCCAGCGCTTAAAACTAACCGTTTGGAGCTCGCCAAACCCGACAGGCGGGGCGACGCCGCCAATTGAGACCGGCAGCAGCGTGTTCTTTTCCAAAGCGCGATTGGCTTCGTCTTTGACGAACCGGCTTTTCACCGAGTTTTCTGACCAGATCACGATCACGCAGGTGGCGCGCTCGATTGTGTCGGCGATTTGCTCGCGAAAATTATCGCCGCCAATCAGGTCATGGTCCCACCAAACTGACAGACCATCGGCGATCAAAGCTTCCGCGAGCAAGCGCGCTTTCGCCGCGTCCTCACGTGCATAGGAAATAAAAACATCCGCCATAAACGTTCCCCTAGCGGCGAACGCTAGCGCTTTAGCGGTGAAAACGGAAGGCTTGGGCCAGGATCAGCCTAGTCGTCATCCATGCGCAGCGCGGCGACGAAGGCTTCTTGCGGGATCTCGAC
>CAYNUI010000098.1:0-9156 GCA_964400185.1 uncultured Hyphomonas sp. | reverse complement strand
AGAATGACACGTCGCGCCATGGGGATACTCCTGATAACTGAGCTGGAGATAAGGCGGAAAAGCAGTAAATGGCAACCTCCAGGACACACTCGGAGCGCGTCAGAAATAGGGCAAGTCATGTTTGGTTGGTTGAATCGGAAGAAAGCAGATGCAGCGGTTGTGCGCGCCTGGCGGGATGCGATCACGAAGACCGCGCGGTCACCAGAGCCGTATTTGCGCGGCTGGGTGCCGGATACGATCTATGGGCGCTTTCACATGGTCTCGCTCGTTGCCACCCTCGCGATGCGGCGTCTCGGCGGGCAGGGCAATGACGGGAAGCTGATTTCTAAAGATCTCTCTGAGCTCTTATTCTCTGATTTTGATCATTCTCTGCGTGAGCACGGGGTCGGTGATTCGTCGATCGCGCGGCGTATCCGCAAAATGGGTGAGGAGTTTTTCGGTCTCGCCAAAGCCGTCGACGGCGCTCTAGAGGAAGGGGCACCTCAAAAAGCGCTGGCTGCCGTCATCCGACGCAATATCCAGCCCGATGCCGAAAAAGCGCTCGAATTGGCCGATCATGTGTTGGAGTTGAACGAGCAAGTCGAACGGCTTTCGGAGTCTGATCTGCTTAGCGGTCCCGAAGCCCTCTGAATTGCAAACATGGTATGCAATACTGATGCGTAAGAGATGCGTTGCCTTTCCGCGCGGTCACGCATAGGTTGCGCCGACCTTTAAGGCAGTGTGGAGTTCCAGCCGTATGGCCAGCCTTATCCTGTCAATAGATGCAATGGGGGGCGACGCAGCCCCGACCGTTGTACTTGACGGTTTGAAACTATTCGCGGCGCGCCGCGAGAATGTCGTCTTCGAAGTGCATGGACGCGCTGATGACCTGACCCCAGGCATCGAAGCGCGCGGTCTGATGGACCGCTGTACGATCATGCATCACGATGATGTCGTCACCATGAGCGAGAAGCCATCTGCGGCGCTCCGCCGGGCCAAGACCACCAGCATGTGGGGCGCGGTGCAATCGGTCAAAGCCGGACGCGCCGGCGCAGCGGTCTCCGCCGGGAATACGGGCGCGCTCATGGCCTTCTCAATGATGGCATTGCGCAAAATGGCCGGCGTGCACCGGCCAGCCATGACCGCGATCTGGCCGACCATTGAAGGTCGGTCCATTGTGCTCGACGTCGGCGCAAACTTGGACGCGGACTCAGATCAGTTGGTGACCTTTGCGATCATGGGCGAGGCCTATGCCCGCGCCGTGACCGGGAAAGCTAAACCGACCATTGGGCTTCTCAATATCGGTTCGGAAGAAGAAAAAGGCCGCGATACATTAAAGCTTGCGGCTGAACGCCTGCGCGAGCCGGAACTTGGCCTCGATTTTCGTGGCTATGTCGAAGGCAATGACATCGCCATGGGCGCGGTCGACGTGATCGTCACCGATGGCTTTACCGGCAATGTCGCGCTGAAGACGGCTGAAGGGACAGCCCGCCTGGTCGCATCTTATGTACGCGAAGCTTTGACCTCTGGCGTTATCTCCAAAATGGGGGCGGCGCTCGCGAGTTCTGGCCTCAAGCGCTTGAAAGAGAAGATGGACCCATCCAACGTCAATGGCGGGGTCTTGCTCGGATTGAACGGCGTTGTGGTAAAAAGCCATGGCGGGACGGATGCCGAAGGGTATGCGACCGCGGTTGAACTGGCAGCCAATCTTGCGGCCAGCCGATATATGGAAGAAGTCGCTGCGGGCCTCAGCCGAGACAGCGTCGAAGTGAGCTTAAGCGAGGCATCCGAATGAGTGCGATCAGAAGCGTAATTCGGGGAACCGGCAGCTATTTGCCAGACCGGATCATGAGCAATACTGAGATGTCGACCATCGTCGATACCTCCGACGAATGGATTCAGGAGCGCACCGGTATTCGCCAGCGCCATATTGCTGCCGATGGTGAGCTGACCTCAGATCTCGCGACGAAGGCGGCGCAAGCGATTTTGAGCGATGCCGGTATCGCGGCAGAGCAAGTCGATCTGATTGTGCTCGCGACCACGACGCCGGACAAAACCTTCCCCGCCACAGCCACGGCCGTGCAAGCCAATCTCGGCATGGGCGACGGCGCAGCGTTTGATGTTCAGGCGGTGTGTTCTGGTTTTCTGTTTGCCTTGGCGACTGCGGACTCGATGCTCAAGACGGGCTTGTTCAAAACAGCTTTGGTGCTCGGCGCCGAGACGTTTACGCGCATTCTCGACTGGTCAGACCGTGGCACATGCGTCCTGTTTGGCGACGGGGCCGGCGGGGTCGTTCTGACCGCCGAGTCCGAAGCCGATGCCGGCGACAAGGGCATCCTCACGCACCACATCCGTACCGATGGCACCAAGAGCGAGCTTCTGCATGTCGATGGCGGGGTCTCCTCAACCGGGACGATTGGGCATGTGCGCATGCTCGGCAATCAAGTCTTCCGCCACGCCGTGACCAATATTTCGAGCGCGATCAATGCCGTCTATGATGAGACCGGACTCAACTCAGATGACATTGATTGGTTCGTCCCGCATCAGGCCAATCAGCGGATTTTGAATGGCGTTGCCAAGAAAATGAAGCTCGATGAGAGCAAAGTTGTCTCCACGGTGGGCAGCCACGGCAATACGTCTGCGGCGTCGATTCCACTTGCTTTGCACACCGCGGTCAGCGATGGTCGCATTCAACCCGGGCATTTGGTGCTCAGCGAAGCGATGGGCGGCGGATTTTCTTGGGGCGCGAGCCTCTTCCGCATCTGATCTTTCGTATTTCGTTAAGACCTGACCCTATATTGTTAAGAAAGAGGAGCTGTTAGCTGTGACCAATGAAACGCTCACCCGTGTGGAATTGACTGACGCCATTGTGCGTGAGGTCGGCCTCACACGACAGGAATCCTCGCACTTGCTCGACCGAATGCTGGAAATGATCAGCGCGAGCCTGGAACAAGACGGCGCGGTGAAACTCTCGCGTTTTGGCAATTTCAATGTCCGTAAGAAAGCAGCTCGCGAGGGCCGCAATCCAAAGACAGGGATTCAGGCAACGATTTCGGCGCGCAAGGTTGTGACCTTCAAACCTTCTCCGATGCTCAAAGATCGCGTCGGAGGTTAAACACGAGATCAAAGAGACACATGCCTAACGCTTCTGCTGCCCGTAAGATTGAAAAATCCGCTGACGCTTATCGTTCAATTGGGGAAGCCGCCGAAGAATTAGGCCTGCAGCCACATGTGCTGCGCTATTGGGAAACCAAGTTCTCGAAATTTCTAAAGCCGCTCAAGCGCCGCGACGGACGCCGCATGTTCCGTCCTGAAGACATGGCGGCTTTGCGCGCGATCCAGACGCTCGTGCATGATCAAGGCATGACGCTGAAAGGCGCCGGCAAGCTCCTCAATGAGCAGGGCGTCGAAAGCGTTCTTGACGGTCAAGCAAGGATTGTCGCGCCCGCAGACTCAGCCGATATGCAGGCCAAGCCAAGCCCTGCGAGAGATATGCAAGAGACCGTTCGCAAAGCCTTTGAAGCCAGCCCCGCCGCCACGCCCGCCACGGGTACGACGGAACGGCTGGAGACTATCCTATCGGATCTCACCGACATCAAAGCACGGCTTGATTCAGTGCGCTTGAAGAAGGCGGCTTAAACCGCCTTTCCCCATTGCCAATTTTGCTGATGCGCCTATACCACCGCTCTTGGTTCGGAGCGTAGCGCAGCCAGGTAGCGCACTTGACTGGGGGTCAAGGGGTCGCAGGTTCGAATCCTGCCGTTCCGACCATTTTTTAGCTGATAATCCAATATCCTAGGCCGCCAAACACAATAAGGAGCGGGCCGTAACAGACGAGCGTTACGAGGATGGCATTATACCGTTTATGTTGCATAGGGCGCGGCATAATGAAGATCATGCATAAGCAATGCCAGTAAGGATTTCGTTAACCCTTTCGATTGCGGTAATGGGCGCTTGTCTCCCGCGCCAAGCCCGGCTAACGAGACTGCGCGTGCCCTTGTGGTGAAATTGGTAAACACAGCGGACTTAAAATCCGCCGCCTATTATTGGGCTTGCCGGTTCAAGTCCGGCCGAGGGCACCATTCATTTGCAGTCAGGATAGAGGTAGCGAATCAAAGAGCGTCCTCAACATCCGAAGTGTTTCTTTGCTCAGCTGAGATATCGCTGAATCGGTGCTGTTTTCTGCGTTTCTTTGGATCGTACCTTTAAGCAGCTTCATCAGCTTTTTGATGAGCCCCTCTTCGACCATAGGAGCTTTTAGCATTTGAAGTGCTGTTTCAAGAACAGCGATCAACTCTGCTTTCTCAATGGCCGTAAGAGATGCTTGATCTGGTGGCAAATTTGAGCCCTTGGAGATCATGATGATTTGATCAAGGCTCGCTGATATACCCTTGATCAGATCTTTCGTGCTCTTGGTTTCGGATAGGAACACCCAGCGAGATGCAACCACTTTTGGATAACCAACGGTGGCGGATGCTTGCGCCATCAACGGGCCGATTGTTCCTATTGCGGTCCCGGTTGTCTTCGGAACGTCGATTGGTCCTTCCTCATCCTTTCGATCGAGAGTTTCATGAGTTTGTGCCGCGATTTCTCCCTCAATGGAGCGAAGGGAGGCGCGCATTTTTTCTGCGATCGTGTACAAATCACCCACGCGCATGGAACGATAGTTTCGAGTGATTTTGTTGATCATAGGTGCGGGAACACGGAGCAAACTCTCCAGGGCAGATCCGTACCCAACCCCATCAGATAAGAGGAATGCGGTTTCAATTATTCCGCTGAAATGGGCGGGACTAACCTCAATGTTCTTGTCCGAGTAACCGTTTAATACTTCGAGTTCGCCTTCTAGTTCGTCTATCAATTCGTGTAATTGATCCAAACTGATCTCATGTTCCACCGGTTAATTCTTTCACTGCTTAATAGTGAGATAGTAACATGCTTTATCGGAATCTAGTGTGAAGTAAAAAACTTCGCATGTAGCTGTCTATAAATCGAAAATTTACCGCGCCTAAGAAACAACTTACCGTCCTTGGACCCCAGCCGACGCTGGGGTCGCCGGAACTGCCAGATTGCGTTTGGAGCAAAGAACTCGATTTCCAACCATCAAAAGCGGCGGTGCGCTGTTAAATGTGAGAGTCAGCAGCACCGCCGAAGGACTTGGAAGATTCCACGCAATCTTGTGTCGCGATTAGCGTCTAGCCGTCAGGTGACTCTCGGTTTTTATCAATAGATATATCATCTTAGGCCCAAAACGCAGGGCGTGGCGCTCAACGGCAAATATCAAAGCGGGCGTGGTTCAGACGAAGGGCGTCGCCAGTTTTGCCGCGAGGGTCACCGGTGACCATAAGCCCCATATGGGCTTCGAATAGTTTGAGCGCATAGACCGTGCCTGGCCCCAAAACGCCATCTAATCGCCCGTCATAACAGCCATTTTTCTGAAGCACGACCTGCGCGGCGAAGACGGCATCATCTTCGATGGTCTTGGCGGTAAAGTTGGATTGCGGCGCGACTGCGCTGCGTAGGTTTGCATCCGCCGGGGAAATCGGGACGTCGCCCAAATTCGCGCCAACGAAGACATTTGGACCGTGACAATGGTAGCTGCCACCGGCCAGGTCATCATGACACCCATTTGCTGCCACCGCGCTCTCATGCGCAAGCGCGGGCAGTGTGGCGGTCAAAACCAATGCGAAAAAGGCGGCGTATCTCATGCCATTCGAGTCGCAAGTCTTGTACCAAAGCGGGCCGTATCTCTTGATGCCCGTATATGGCGGCATGACACAAGATTATATTCAAAAACGATATTCAGTTTCGCAAATGGTGCTGTTTATACAGATAAATCGAGAAACTACCTTCTCCTCACGAAGAACGGGCCGGTGCCCGCTCCACCTTGGAGAAGACCGATGCAAGTCGCAGCGAGCGTAAATTACCATGTGAAGAAGACAGAGGCGCAAGCGTTTGAATTCGACGTTGATGGCATTGTCGGCAACCTGGTCTCGCCGGACCTTGTGACAACGCCCATCCGCGTCACAGATCTTCGCCATTCGGCTGTCCGAACCGCGTTTGATCAAGACGGCATCGTCTTTGTCGATCAAGCGAGTGCAGTCTCTGATTTCTCAAACGAAGCAGACTGGCAGGCGATCTATGATGAGGAGCTCAAGCAGCTCTTGAAAGCGCAAATCGGCGCGAAGGACGTGATCGTTTTTGATCACACCGTGCGTATTGATGACCCACAAGCGGCACGCCGGCCCGCCCGCAATGTCCATAATGATTACAACAAAGCCGGCGCCGAGCAGCGCTTGATTGATATTGTCGGCGAACACAAAGCAGAGGCGTATCACCAGGCTGGCTATGGCTTTGTGAATGTCTGGCGTCCCGTCGACCACCAGATCCAATCCTCACCGCTTGGATTTATTCGCCCAAGCTCCATGGCTCCCGGAGACTGGATGGATATTGGTCTGATCTACCCTGATCGCTTCGGTCAGATTCTCGGGGTCGCAGAGAACCCGGAACATGAGTGGTTCTTCCTGTCTGGAATGACCCCGAACGAGGCCGTCATCTTCAATATTTACGACAATACCGGTCGTCCACATCTCGCCCATAGCGCGCTCGATCTTCCAGGTGATGATCAGGTCGCTGTGCCGCGCAAAAGCATCGAAAGCCGGACGCTGGTCCGCTACGCATGAGGAGTATCACCATGTCTGACTATGATATCCAATCTCGATCTATCGACGCCGCGCACGCCAAAATCACACCTGACAGTTTGAGCAGCTCTCTTGAGCATGCCCGCACCGTCGAACGTCCAAGTCGGAGCGCAATGCTGGACCGCGCTCCGTCGGTGAATGCCTTTTGGCATCAGAACGAAGCCGTGTTTGAGGACGCTTGGAAAGAGTGGGAAGCGGCCGGTGAAGATGGGAACGTAGCCTTGGATCGCTCTTTATACGATCCTCGCCTGCGCGATGCGATTGAGCAGAGTTGGGCCAACCCGGACCAAGAAATCCAGGTCAGGGATCTTTGGACCGAGGTTTTTCCGAACGTCTATAAAGCGCAATTCTTCGACCCTGAGCGTTTGTCCGTCTTGAGGGACTTTATGGCGCGAGCCGCTGAAGCGGGCATTCCGCTGCGCCCGCCTTATGGCATCGCGCTCAATCGCGGCGGGGCTATGTTGGATCCTCGGTCAGAGGGGTATCTCGCAGCGCCTGAGTTTCAGCGTTTCTATCGCGATCTCATGGATCGCTTTACGCGTCCTGTCGCGCGGCTCCTTTTCCCGGATATTGTCGGGTACGACTCGCAGACATTCGGCTTTTCGATCCAATGGAAAGCAGATCAGGACACCTCCTTGCGCCCACATACGGACGCGTCTTCGGTCACGCTCAACATCAATCTGAACTTGCCCGGAGAAGCGTTCTCTGGCTCCGCAGTCCGGTTCATGGATCCGGTCTCGCGGCGCGTCGAGAGCCTGACGTTCGAACCTGGCACGGCGCTCATCCACCATGGCCGCGTGCCGCATGCATCGGAGCCGATCACAGAAGGCGAACGCCACAATTTCGTGCTTTGGCTTTATGGCAAGCGCGGCCAAATTCCGCATCCCAATGCGGAGCCGACATCGACCAGCGCTGAAGAGCGATGGACCATTCCAGATGAGCCATCAGACGGGATGGCGCCCTTCTAAACCCAATCATGCCTAAACCTAGGATCGATAAAATGACAAAGACAATATTGCTCACCGGCGCGACCGATGGCATTGGCCTCGAAACCGCGAAGATGCTTGCGCCGCTGGGGCACACGCTCCTGCTGCATGGACGAAATCCGAGCAAACTCGAAGCGGTGGTTAACACGGTTTCCGCTTTACCAGGGGCGGGCAAGATCAAAACCTATCAGGCAGATCTTTCAGACCTCGCTGACGTCAATGCCCTTGCGGATGCGATCGGCGCAGACGTCCAATCCTTGGATGCTTTGATCAACAATGCAGGCGTCTTCGTGATGTCGAATGCGTTGACCAAAGATGGCTATGACGCGCGCTTCATGGTCAACACGATCGCGCCTTATATGCTGACCCATCGTCTCCTTTCACTGATGACGACCGGCGGGCGGATCGTGAACCTGTCTTCAGCCGCTCAAGCGCCGGTCAGCCTGGAGGCATTGCAAGGCCAAAAAGCGCTATCCGACGGTGAAGCTTACGCCCAAAGCAAGCTCGCCATCACCATGTGGTCGGCCTATTTGGCCCGTGAATTGGGTGCGGACGGTCCGGTGGTTGTCGCCGTAAACCCGGCCTCTTTCCTTGGCAGTAAAATGGTCAAGGAAGCCTATGGCCGGGCTGGGCATGATCTCAGTATTGGCGCCGATATTCTGGTCCGCGCGGCCCTCAGCGACGAGTTCGCGAAGGCCAGCGGTCGATACTATGACAATGACCGTCGCAGCTTCGCACGCCCGCATCCAGACGCGGAAGACCCGGCGAAATGTATCCAACTGGTTGGAACGATCGAAGCGATTATCACAAAGCTGTCAGGCGTGTCGCTTTAGGCGCATTGGCGCGTCGATACGGGTTGAAGCCTGCGCGCAACAGGCTAGGTTCCTCAACGTGTTGTAACCATTGAGGAGTCGCCATGTTGCGCCGCGCCTTCACCGCTTTCATCGCCTTGTCATTGTCGGCAATCGCCGCACCCGCCTTCGCCAAACCGGTCGACTATTTCCAGGTCGAAGGCGTGACGTATGATGTGACCGTTCCTCTCTTCGAAGAGCATGCCGGATATGAGATCGGCGAACGCCCGGTTCGGTTCAGCGATATGATCGCTTACTTGAAGGATGTCGCCGAGGGGTCAGACCGGATCAGTGTGGAGACCATTGGCTACTCCCACGAGCGTCGGCCCATCCTAACCTTCACCGTTACAAGCCCGGAAAACCACGCCAATCTAGAGACGATCCGCACGACGCATTTGGAGCGTTTAGCGGGGCGCGCTGAAGCGGACGCGGCACCCATGGTGCTGTGGATCAATTATGGTGTGCATGGCGCCGAGACGTCGTCCATGGATGCGGCGATCCCGCTCCTCTATCATTTCGCCGCAGCGCAAGGTTCAGTCGTTGAGAGCCAACTCGACAATGCGGTGATGATTTTTACGGTCGTGTTTAATCCCGATGGTCATGCGCGGCGCATCGATCACGTTGAGACCTTCTGGTCCTACG
>CAYNUI010000097.1:0-9239 GCA_964400185.1 uncultured Hyphomonas sp. | reverse complement strand
TGCTGTAAATCTACTCAAACTACAACAAAAGTTGAGTGGTGATGGTAATGACAATGACTTATGGCGCGGCTGAGGCCGTCGGCGAGCCTGTGAGCGTCGCTGAATCTTTCGTAAAATCTCTTTCGCTTCTGGAGCAGGCACACCGCCGTCTCCATGACGTCGTAAAGGACGATCTTGAGCGTGGTGGCGAACGTCACCTGACTGGTGTTCAGGCTCTGCTTCTTTATGAAATTGGCGAAGATGAGACCCCAGCTTCTACTCTGCGTTCACGCGGTGCGTTTGCAGGTACAAGCCTGTCTTATAACGTAAAAAAGCTGCAAGAGGGCGGTTATCTGGTGCAGTCTCGCTCAGAGCGTGACAAGCGGACCGTTCGTCTGAAACTGACCGAGCGTGGTCACAAAGTTCGTCAGCGCGTGGTCGATCTGTTCGACCGTCAAGCGACCGCTTTGGAACCAACTGCGAGCGTTCGTCAGGACGATTTGAGCCAGCTGAACAAGACGGTTTCACGCCTTGAACGCTTCTGGACGGATCAAATTCGTTTTCAACTATAGATAAGTTTACACAATCCCGAATACTACAATAAAACTTCGGGATGTGGGGGAGAGCGCTTGTCTGCCTGAGTGTGCTGCCGTGGCCTTTGGCCTCGGCAGCGCCTTGGGTTCAGCGCGAAGGGTTTGCGTATACCCGCGCCTCTATTGCGGCCGAAACGCTTGATGAAGAACAAGGTTGGCGCGCTGATGCCTTCTTAGAATATGGCGTGACAGATCGTTGGACGGCGACGGCGAAACTGGAAACGGTCACGCATCCGCAAATCCCAGAAGAGGACCGGCTCGGGGGTCGCGTGACTCTGCGAGGGTCCATCTTCGAAAATGATATCCTGAGCGTGACCGGTGAAGTTGGCTTCATACAAGGCGTCGCCATCGGTGGCCGCAATGGCTGTGACACGCCCGGCATGGAATGGCGGGGGGGCGCGGCTGTGTCTTACAAGGTCTTCGCGCGCAATACCTATGTGTTCGGCGAGTTGGTGCGCCGCGACCATGAAGCGTGTTTGCGCGATCGGCTCGAATTGGGGGCAGGGTGGGAGCTCACTCAGTCCTTATCAGCCTCAACCCAGTTATGGATCGAGGATGGCGAACCATCGGCCCCGTCTGAAAAAGTTCAAGCAGAGCTTCTATGGCGCCGGGGCGACGCAGATTATTCGCTCGGTTACCGCAAAGAGCTGGGCGATGCATTCGAGGAAGAAAGTCTCTTCCTCGCTTATGCGCATCGATTTTAGGGCTGGTTATTCTGCCGGGGTGTCCGCAGCCACATAGCCTGTCTCTGCCATAATATAGGCAATGACGGCCGTCCGGTCGCTCGGTTTGCGAACGCCAGCAAAGCTCATATTATTGCCAGGCAGGAAGTTGCGCGGGCTTTCGAGCCATTGCGCGAGAATTTCAGGCGTCCAGACGATGTCAGACTC
This sequence comes from uncultured Hyphomonas sp., assembly GCA_964400185.1. GTDB lineage: Bacteria > Pseudomonadota > Alphaproteobacteria > Caulobacterales > Hyphomonadaceae > Henriciella. The sequence continues at coordinate 7,777 of CAYNUI010000097.1, read as the reverse complement.
TTGCACTGCGCGTGAGTAGTTGAAGCCCTCGACAGCGCCGATCGGCTGACCGAAGATCCCGTAAAGGTTGGGCCCGACCAAGTTCTGTCCGCCTTCGTTCAGCGTGTGACAAGACTGGCAGAGTTTGAACGTGCGTTTGCCGGCATTAAAGTTCGCGCTTTTGTAGGGTTCCGGCAGGTCGGCAAAGGCTTCGTTTGGATCGGCGGCCGGTTCAGGATTCGAGGCAACTTCCGTAACCTCCGGATTTTCAACAGTATTTTCTGCTGGCGCTGGGGTGTCGTCAGAGGCCCCTCCGCAAGCGGCTAGTGCAAAAGCGGAGGCCATCGCTGCGAAGCTGGTTTTGGAAAAAGTCATTGAAAAACGGTCCTGTAGTCGGCTTTAACAAGAGTATAATGCCGTGTTTTGCGCGGTGCGCAAGCGGCAAACTCGACGCAGTGGTTCGAGACGGAATCGGAGAATATCAGCCCCATAAGCTGGATATTAACCATACTTGTCTACGCTTTGCCCATAACAAAAAAAGACCGATGGTGGTTAAAATGAAATGGGCTATTCTTGGGTTGACCGCAATTGCGGCAGCTCATGCGGGTGCGGCGCATGCCGGCCTGCAAGATTCCGATCTATGGATCGGGTTTTCCGAAACAGATAATGGATTTCTTCTCGACGAGGAGACCGGCGCATTGTGGATGACGGGGCCGTGCCTGAAGGCATTGGAGCCAGCCACAAGCACGGGCACGACATGGATCTCTCATACGGTTGAGTTGGTTTCAGTCGGCCGGGCTATGGCGACGCTGGATCAACGGTTCGAGCTTGAGACGAGCGACGCAGCGCCTCGCATCACCGTTGTTTCCAACGGCCGCGGCGGCGTCCAGAGCTTTGCTGCCAGCGTCGATCGCGCCTGCGACGATGCCAGCGGGCATTGCGCTCGTCTCATCGCATCCCAACAGGCCTGCCAAGGCTAGGCGATCCCTTCGGGGTTCAGCATGGCGATGCGGTTTGGTCTTTCTGTTGCGGCTTTGGCCGCGCTCTTCAGTGCTGTATGCGGCGCTGAAGCCCAGACCGTTGCACCTGCACCTCCAACAGAACTCGGCATTGAGAACCCAATCGATCAGCCGATCAGTGTTCAGACAGAGACCATTTCGACAGCCCCAGAATTGCTGGACGAAGCGCCCGAAACGGCCATGTCCATTGAACATGTCGACATGATCATCGAAGGCGCGCTCACGTCGGTACGTAGCCGCGAGACAGCATCCGGCACGCCGCTCTTCAATCTGACAGACATTGCCGCGCCACTGCGCAGTCGAACCGAGCTGCATGATACATTGCTCGGCTATCATCGCTTCCAAGACGGCGCATTGATGTCGATCAATATGGCTGATGGCAAAGTCCGTTCGAACAAGCAGGTGCTCGGAAAACTGCCTGATTTCGAGCCACGCGCGACCGCCGATCCTTGGATCGGGATGAACGCGGTAACGGTGATGACCGGTACCCACGCGTCCAAAGACGATAAGGGTCGGTTTGTCCTTAAGTTGGATGACCGGCTGAAACCGCAATTTGGCCTGGAGCTTTGGGTCAATGGCGCGCCCGTGGATACGTTCGGCAATGAGCCGCGTACAATTGGCCCGGTTCTGCTCGTGCCACTTGAGCCGGTGGTGGCCGAGCTTGGCCATGAGCTGAGCGTTGCCAACGGCACCGTAACCGTCCGTCGTCAGCAAGACCAAGCCGCGATCAATCTAGAACTCGCAACTGGCCTTATCTCGGTCAACACGACGCCGCGTGGGGTGACGCCCGATATGCAGCTTGCTGAGCGGGACACGCTGTTGCTGCCGTTCGGGGCGATTGAAAGCCTGACAGGGACGCATGTGAAACTGGTCCCCGGTACGAACCGGGTTGAGGTGACGCTTGATAATCGCTTGGACAGCACCGCCTTGCCGGGTGCGAACGTCGCTGACGAGGCGCGCCAAACGCCGTTTACAATGGAAAGCCTAACCTATGAGCTCAGCGATCGCGGCCCGCTCCGCCTCGAAGGGCAGGCTCATTGGAGCAATTACAATTTACGCGGACAGATCGAAACCGCAGGCGGGATCGATACACTGGCCCCAACGCAGCCCGCTTGGGCGTCGGTCGACATCAATGCGCTGCAAGGCTGGGCCGCGACGATCGGTGACTATAATTCGAGCTTCCGCGAAACCTCAGGCGTTGGAACCAACCGGATCCGCGGGGCGTCTTGGCGTAAGCAGCGCTCAAACGGTGACTTGCTGGCCATCGCCGCGGGTCTGCCGGTGACCGGTGCGTCGATAGAGAGCGAAACTGTGTCCGTGCCGACCTTTGGCGGATTTGCAGCCGGCGCGCGACTGATTGCGCAGGATCAAACGCAAGACATTGGTGTGTCTGGCGCGATCTCGGACGACGGCAACCGCGCGAGCGTGGTCGTGAACGGCCAAAAATCGTTCCGTTTCAACAATCCCGAGAAAGGCCTGCAATCGGCTTATGTTGCCGCGGATATTGGCGCGTTCTCAGGCGATGCGAGCGGCGCTGATGTGCGTGCACGCGCCTCGGCGAGCTACGCCATCAATCGGCAGGCCGGCCTGTCTGCGACGGCAAACTATGACGGCGCAAAATTCGCTGCGGGCGCGCAGAACCCGAACTTTGCCGGTGTCTTCGACCAACGCGTCGGAGCGCGGACCAATGTTTCGGTTGGTGCCAATTGGCGCGCGGACCAGCCTTGGGGCGCACTCAATCGCGTGTCCTTCGCTACCCGCGCTGCGGTCCGCCACACGGGCGGCGACAATGCTGAGACGGATACGAGTATCAGCGTCTCCGCCAATACTCAAATCGGCGAAGCTGGCCCTATGGTTTCGGCCATTGTTCAAACCAATACGACGGATGCGCCTGAGGCCTCTGGTCAGGCCACGACTGTGCGCCTGCGTGGGGTCCAGCGCTTCAAATGGGGCAGCGTGACCGCGTCTTATCAAAACACCAGCTCGGATACAGCTGAGGGAACCCAGCAGTTTGTCGCCACAGCACAGGCCAATCCGATCCGCCGGCAACTGAACGACAAAGGCGCGACCGTGCAGGTGGCACCAAACGCGGTTGTGAACTGGGATGGTGATCAGACTCGTTTCAACGCGGGCGCATCGGCCTTTATTGATGCGGGTCAGACATTTGGTTCGAAGCTCGGTCTGCAAGGCCGTGTCTCGGCCTTCTCTGACTTCTCTGCCGAAGACGAGAATGCTGCCAGCACGCGCTTTCTCGGCGCCCTTGAGGCGCGCTATCGGATCAATTCCAATACGCAAGTGACCGCGATCTACACAGACGATTTCCAAGGTCGGCGTGATCTTTCCATCGGTCTGCGCGGGGCGTTGCAGTTCAATCCGCCGCGTCAGCGCCGTTTGCCGGATGAAGGTAAGGGCATCCTCAATGGCCGCGTCTTCCTTGACCGCAATCGCGATGGCATCCGCCAAGACGATGAGCCGGGCGTTCCAGGCGTTCGCGTTACGTTGATCGGCACACGTTTGGGTCTGAACACTGCGCGCGAGGGCTATTTCACGATCCAAAACATCAAACAGGGGCTCTATACCGTGACGGTTGGCAAACAGAGCCTGCCGCTCGGCTATATGGTTTCTGAGAGTGCGCAACCGCGCGTCACGATCGGAGCGGGTCGCCGCACAGATGTTGAGATCCCGCTCATCCTATCCGGTCAGGTCCGCGGTACGATCTTCATCGATGCCAATGCCAATGGCGCTGTGGACCCCGGTGAAAACCGGCTTGAAGGCCAATGGGTCAATCTGATCTCCGACGAGACCGGCGAAACCCAAACCATCCATTCGGCATCCTTCGGCCAATACGGCTTCGAGAATGTCGGACCTGGCACTTATACGCTCAAAACCACGGTCTCAGGCCGGCCCGTGGTTCAGCAAATTGAAATTGACGGCAAGAACCCGTTCGTGATCGCGCCCATTCCGATCCCGCCCGACCTTGCCGACAAAGGGGGCGGGATTGATCTCGCTGCCGGCGTGTTAGGGGCACCCTGATACGTTTCTCGCCCCGGCCCAGCGCCGGGGCTTTTTTTATCTAGAGATCAAATAGATAAAGCCGTCGGTTCACGTTGCCGCGGCGAATTGCTCGACTCTGAAACTTAGCTATGAGAATGCCGATCTTTGGTACAGTCTAGGGGCGGTTTATGCTGTTCGTATTGTCAGCTTTGGTGCCGATTGCGGTCATTCTCGTCCTGGGCAAAGTCTCGGCGAGCTTGAAGCTGCTTTCGGCTGAAGGCTGGATCGGTCTGGAGCGCATTACCTATTTCGTGCTCTTTCCAGCCCTGATTGTCAGCAAGCTGGCGGTCGCCAATTTTAGCGAGGTGGACTGGCGCATGCCGACAGCTTTGGTCGGCGCGCAGGTGGCACTCGGTGCCCTCAGCCTTGCCGGTGGTGCGCTGCTCGGGCAGGGGCGCAATCGTCTCGGCGTCTATGTGCAGTCGGCGGTCCGCTGGAACACGTTCTTCGCGCTCGCGCTTGCGCAGGAACTTATGGGCCCGACCGGGCTGGCTTTGGTCGCGATCGCCGCCGCTGCCATGATCCCGACCGCAAATATCTTGTCCGTCGTCGCGCTGATGCAATTGTCTGGAACCCCGGTGAAACCCGTGAAATTGGTGAAAGAGCTCGCGGTCAATCCGCTCGTCTTGGCCTGCGTGATCGGCCTTGCCCTTAATTTCTCACACGTCTCATTGCCGAAGAGCGCGTTTGAGATCCTCGACCTCCTCGGACAAGCAACGATCGCGCTCGGCCTTCTCACCACAGGGGCAGCGATCCAGATCAAAGAACGGTCTGCACCGCTGACGGCGGTGTTTTCTTGGTCGTTGCTGCGCTTGATCGGGCTGCCGGTTTTGGCCGGTCTATTCGCGGCGGGGCTCGGCGTATCTGGTTCAGTGTTCATGGCGATGATGATCGCGACCGCCGTGCCGACGGCTGTGAACGGTACGATCCTGGCGCGCCAGCTTGGGGCTGATGCGGCGCTGGCGGCGAACCTGATTGCCTGTCAGACAGTGCTTGCCATTGGCACAATTTCGACTGTGCTCTGGGTCGCAGGACCGATCCCATAGCGTGCGGAAAAAGAAAGCCCGCACATTTCTGCGCGGGCTCTTCAATTCGATGGGGACAGGACAGTCTGTTCGACTATTCCTCGTCTTCTTTGAGGAGATCGTCTTTGGAGACGGTTTCCTCTTTAACTTTGGCCGTTTCGAGGATGTGGTCGACGACTTTATCTTCGTAGATCGGCGCGCGCAGCTGAGCCATCGCGTTAGGATCTTTTTGGAAGAACTCAATGACCTGACGCTCTTGGCCAGGGAAGTTGCGGGCTTCGTTGAGAAGGGCCTGCTGAACTTCTTGCTCTGAGATTTGAACATCAGCGACGCGGCCAATCTCAGCCAGGACCAGACCGAGGCGCACACGGCGCTCAGCGATGGTGCGGTATTCGGCTTTCAGATCATCCTCTGACTTGTCCTTGTCAGACTCGTCCGTGCGGCCAGCATCCATTTCCGCCTGCAGCTGCTGCCAGATTTGGTTGAACTCTTGCTCCACCATTTTCGGTGGCAGTTCGAAATCATGCTTGTCATCAAGTTGATCGAGCAGATTGCGTTTCGCTTTGGCGCGAGAGGCACCGCCAAACTCATTCTTGATTTGCTCGCTGACGAGTTCTTTCAGCTTTTCCAAGCTTTCGAGGCCGAGGCCTGTTGCGAACTCATCGTCGATATCTGGGGTCTTCGGTGCGCGTACTTCGTGCACTTTCACTTCAAAGACGGCCTCTTTGCCAGCGAGGTGCTCGGCTTGATAGGCTTCAGGGAAGGTGACAGTGACGTCTTTCTCGTCGCCCGCTTTAACGCCAACGAGTTGGTCTTCGAACCCTGGGATGAAAGAGTTCGAGCCGAGAACAAGCGTATGCTCTTCAGCTGCGCCGCCTTCAAAAGGCTCGCCGTCTAGCTTGCCGAGGAAGTCGATGACGACAGCGTCCTTGTCACGCGCTTTCGCGGTTTTGGCGCGCTTGTCATACTTTGGATTGGCTTCAGCGATCTGAGTGAGACGGGCATCAATCTCGTCATCATTGATTTCAGCGACCGGCTTTTTGATGGTCAGCTTCGCAACGTCGACAGGCTCGAATTCCGGCATCACGTCGACATTCATTTCGTAGGATAGGTCTTCGTCGCCAGACAGGACCTTCTCCATGTCGCTTTCCATTTTCATTTCAGGCTGACCGGCGGGGCGGACATCCGCGTCTTCAATCGCCTTCTGGCTGGTCTCTTGAAGGAGGGCCTGAACCACTTCGCCCATAATGTCCTTGCCGAACATTTTCTTGACGTGAGAGGCAGGAACCTTGCCAGGGCGGAAGCCTTTGAGGTTCATCTGCGGACGGATCTCTTCGATCCGCTCGTCAAAACGTTTTTGCAGGTCAGCTTTTGGGACGCTTACCTTATAAGTACGGCTCAAACCTTCTACGGTTTCGACGCTTTCCATACTGGTCATTCCTTATTGCGGGTCGGGTTGCCCAAGACAGAGAGCCAAAACCCGCGCCATTCATTGGCGTTTTGGTGTTCGAAACGGCGCTCTATAGGGCAGGCCAGCGCCTGTGTCCACGCCGCGCGGATGACCTTTTGCAGAGAAAAGCGCGCAAAGGGGTTGAGGCGGCTCAAAACGCCCGCTAAATGCCCCGTTCTACTGATGCGGATGTGGCGAAATTGGTAGACGCACCAGATTTAGGTTCTGGCGCCGCGAGGCGTGGGGGTTCAAGTCCCTCCATCCGCACCAAAGACTAGGCGAAACGGCCGATAAAACGATCGGATTCTCGTATTCGCGTGACCTCTCAAAGAAATTGGCACATGGTTTGATGGTCCATAAGGTCTTGTTCTAACACCGGGATCGTCGGGAGAGTGTGTGGCAAACGGGGATCAACCAGATCAACAAAGCGTAAGTGCGCAGAATCGCTCAGAATCAGTGCCGCTGATCGTCGATCTGGACGGCACGCTGATCAGCGGCGACTCTCTGTGGGAGAGTTTTTTCGCGTTGCCGAAGGTCAATCTTGGTGGCTTTTTCGCTGCTGCATTTGCGGTGCGCAAAGGGCGAGCGGCCCTGAAAGACGCGGTCTCTAGCCGGTTTACGCCAAGCTTTGAGGACTTTTGCTTCAATCCTGCCGTGGTCGAGTTTGCCCGGACTGAAGCCGCGCATCGACCTGTTGTTTTGGCGACCGCTGCAAATGAGCGATTGGCGCAGATTGTGGCGGAAGGTTTGGGTTTCTTTTCCGAAGTGATTGCGAGCGGTAAGGAAAACCGAAAATCCGGTGCTAAATTGGACGCGGTCCGGACGTGCCTAAAACAGCGCAATTGGCCCGATCAGTTCGATTATGCGGGCGACCATAAAGCAGATCGTCCCCTGTGGGCGGCGGCGCGCAATGTCTATGTCGTGGCGCCGTCGGATCAGGCGGCCACCGCATTGACTGACGGTGTCAGCGTTACGCGCCGATTTGACAGCAACCAGCTGACGGCGGGCCAAGTGATAAGCGCCTTTCGACCGCGCACATGGCCCTGGGTTTTGCTTGCGTTTCTGCCATTCTTTTTGACCAATTCGGAAGCGCGGCCTACGCCGCCCGCCAGCCTGGCCTTCGCCGTTATCAGCCTCCTTTTGGTCTCCATCGGAAGTTTCCTCATCAATGATATTTTAGATCTTTACGCAGATCGGCGCAGCCCTGCGAAGCGCGGTCGAATGTTCGCGACTGGCGCGCTGAACATTCC
>CAYNUI010000096.1:0-9311 GCA_964400185.1 uncultured Hyphomonas sp. | reverse complement strand
TCAGTGCGACAAAGGAAGAAGCCCCAATCGGCGTGTTGTGCGAGTGTCGTCCATGTCTTCTGACCATTGATGACATAGTGATCACCATCACGAACGGCGGTTGTCTTCAAGCTCGCCAAGTCTGAACCTGCGCCTGGCTCTGAATAGCCCTGACACCACCACTCTTCACCTGACAGAATTTTCGGGAGGTAACGCTCTTTTTGTTCTTCATTGCCGAATGTGTAGATCACAGGCCCGACCATGGAGACGCCGAACGGAAGCGGCATCATCGCGTCAACGCGGGCATTCTCTTCAGACCAAATGTAGCGCTGGGTCGAGGTCCAGCCGGTGCCGCCATACTTTTCTGGCCAAGCCGGCGCAGACCAGCCTTTTTTGCCGAGCACTTTGTGCCATGCGAGGAACTCATCACGGGACAGATCTTCGCGATTGCCCTTACCTTGGAGTTCTTTTGGATAGTTTTCTTCGATAAAAGTCCGAACTTCTTCGCGGAATGCGATTTCTTCCGGTGAAAATTCTAAATTCATGGCGAGTCTTCCCAGTTATTCTTCAGGATCATTGCCTCACTTAGTGCCCCGCGGGAGGCTGAAAAGCAAGTTAACGCGAACGTAAACGTCACTTTGCCTCAGATACCCCGACGGAAAGGCAACTAATTTTGTGGTTTTGCCAAAAACGGCGCGCACGCCGTCCGCAATAAGCCAATCGCGGCCACAGATCCCATGCCGCCACCGGTATTGAACTCAAACTCAGCGAGCGGGGTCATGCCCAGTCGTTCCAAGGCCGCTTCATGCGCAGGCCGACGCGTTACATGCGCCGCTTTGACGTGCTCAATTCCGAGGGGATTGAGGGCGTGCACGATCCCCGCAGCGATCGTGGTGGCAAAGCCGTCTACCAGCACCGGAATGCCTTGTTGGCGAGCAGCGATAATCGCCCCCACACAAGCGGCAAGCTCGCGGCCGCCCAAGCAACGTAGAGCTTCAAGGGGATCTGAGAGTTGCCCGCGATGACGGCGCAGCGCTTCGGTCACGATGTCGACCCGCTGTTGGTTCATTTCGGTTGGCACTTGTGGCCCTGGACGCACCCAATATTCAGGCGATCCCCCATAAAGCGCGCAAGCAACCGCAGCCGCTGCCGTCCCGATACCCGCACCGATAACGCCGAGCGCCACTAAGTCTGGCTCGCCTTCTAAGGCTTCGAAACCGTAAGCAATTGTCGCAGCGCATTCGCGTTCGCTCATGGCGGCGTCGTCAGCGATGTTTGGCGTAGGCTTGTCTAAAGCGAGTTCAAACACTCGAATATTGGCTTCCACCTGCGCGGAGATAGCCGAAAGCGGCGCTCGGCCCTCGCGCAAGGCGTTCACTTTCTCACGGGTGCTGTCGATCGACGACAGCGTGACCCCGTTTTGTGAAATGCCGTGCGATCCTGCGAATATTGCCAGCGTGGGATTCTCGAGGCGCGGCGGATAGCGTCTTTGCCATCCTGCGAGCCAGGCTGCGCCATCGCCAAGTCGACCAAAGTCGCCTTCTCGCCCCATTCCCAACAGAGCATCGTAGACCTGTTTGGAAGCCTGATCGTCAGGCGCACTCGGACGCATCGCCAATTCGCGAACATCATCGAATGGATTGGCTGCGCTTTCCGCTTGTGGCACTACAGTCCCCTCTGTTTGGACTGCCCATAAACCGCCCTTAATTCAATGTGCAAGTCAATTCTGGATTTGGTAATTTGATAAAACTGTCGCAAGCATATCTTGACGCTCTTAGTCTACAGGATCTGACATGGCTCGACCAGATATAGAAAGTCCGTGCATCAAAGTCTGCGCCGTCGATGGCGAGACTGGCCTTTGCCTTGGCTGCGGCCGCAGCTTGAAGGAAATTGGTGGCTGGATGTCATTTGATGATGCAGGTCGCCGCGAAGTTATGGACGCGCTGCCGGAACGCTTAGATCATCTCCGCTCGATCGGTAAATTGAAGGCCAGCGCATGAAGGTTTCGAATATCATCGTTACCTTCTTGCTCGCAGCTGCTGTGGCTGCGGTCATCGGGCTCTATCTTGATCCTAAGCTAGAAGACGGTGATGGCACCTTCAGCACAGCGCCATCCGAGAGCCCTCAAGTGGCGACTTTAGCGGTTGAAACTCCAGGCGTTGCTCAGTCAGCCAGGCGCAAAGCAACGATCAGTTCTCGCCCAGACGGCCATTATTGGACCCGCGCTTTGGTCAATAAGAAAGCCAGCGTCGAGTTCATGGTCGATACCGGCGCCAGCGTCGTCGCGTTGACCTATAAGGACGCCCAAAAAATGGGCCTGCGGCCCGAAAAGCTTGATTATCGATGGGAGATCCGCACAGCAGGCGGCACCACACTGGGCGCGAGCGTTCTGATCGATTCGATCCAAATCAATCAAGTGAAAGTCGAGAATGTCGAAGCCATGGTTTTGCGGACCGATCTCCAACAGTCCTTGCTTGGCATGAGCTTTCTACGCGAGCTCTATTCCTATGAGTTCCGCGGCAATCGGATGATTATCCAACAATAGTGTCATAGACCATTTTGGTCGCGACAATCGCCAATAAGATCGCAAATAGACGTTTCAGCAATTGGGCATCCAGTCGATGCGCAAGCTTCGCGCCTATCGGCGCCATAGTGACTGTGAAAACCGAAATCAGAGCAAATGCAGCCAAATTTACGTGCCCAATTGAAAAGGGTGGCAAGCCCTCACGCCCCCAGCCAACGAAGACCGCTGTGATCGCACTCGGCAGACCGATCGCGATGCCAAAACCAGCAGCCGTGGCAACCGCTTGGTGAATGGACCGCCCACATATCGTCATCAAGCTGACGCCGAACGTCCCTCCTCCAATCCCCATCAGCGCTGAGAGCGTTCCAACGCCGCTCCCCAGTGCCGCACGGCCGGCTCCACCGGGCATATCATCGGCGAGCTTCCAACCGGGGCGCCCGAAGAAGAGTTGGGCGGCGAGGAGATAAGCCATAAAGGCGAAAAAGCCTTTCAGTGCGCGGGCAGAGAGTTCTCCCGCAACGAGTTGACCCAAAACTGCGCCAATCACGATCCATGGCGCCCAGGTGCGCAGAATCTGCCAATCCACCGCGCCACGCTCATGATGCGCCATCACCGACCGTGCAGAGGTTAGGATGATCGTCGCCAGCGACGTGGCGATCGCGACATGGCTGGCCGTGTCGCTATAGCCCAGGCTTTCAAACAGAATGATCAGGACCGGAACGATAATGGCCCCGCCGCCGATCCCAAACAGACCAGCCGCGAGGCCACTTGCTATACCGCACGCGCCAAGCGCGAGGATTAAAACACCATATTGGGCTAGAAAATCCGCCATTGCCGAGGACCTAAGTTAATCCTCGGCAGAGGAAAAGACTTATCCGAATTGCGCGATGACATCTTCGATATCAGCGCCAGGACGTCCGAGAATCGCCGCGACTTGAGCACGCTGTTCAATGGCGAGCCAAATTCCAGCGACTTCCAGATCCACGACAGACCATTTTCCGCGACGTTCGATGACGCGCCACCGCACTTTCAAAGGCTCTCCAAGGCCTTGGACTTGCGTGGTGACAATGGCATCTCTAGCATTCCGAGCGGCGGTATCGACAACATCTACTTCTACGCCTGAAAATTGATGCGCATTGGCTTCAATCTGGCGACGGAGAAAGGCTTCGAAAGCGTCCGCAAAGCGCGCTTTTTCGGCCGGAGCGAGCGCGCGGCCATGACGGCCGAGCGTGAAGCTCGCAATCGCTTTTGTGTCGATGTGAGAGAGGACCGCGTCGGCCACACGGCTACGTTCGCTTTGCGCGATTTCGCTCGCCGCTTCGCTAACCAATGCCTCGGCGTTTGAGACATCGTTTTTCGCCGCAACCGCCATCGGCGCTGTGGCGATCAAAGCAAAAGAGATGATTAAGCTCTTTAACATGGGAGGTTCCTTGCAGGTTTCACGCCACTCCGGGCGCTGTGTGAGCCAGGTAGGAAGTCAATTGTGAGCGGATTAGGGCCAAATAAGGCATAGGGGGTATGCACGCTCGACATGGTTGCATTTGGGCCACAGGTCGGGTGGGCGTCTGTGGCTTTACGCACTTTGAGTTGTTTACGTCAGGTGACCGCAGATACCTGCGCAGGCAGGTATCCATGGACCAAAATATCCTGATGGCCGGAGCAGCGCCATTTGTCCTTGGACCCCAGCCTGCGCTGGGGTCTGCGGTTATTGCTAATTGAGACGTCAAACTGAAGAAGCCGCCCCAAGCGGAGCGGCTTCTTTCGTTTTTCGAGAATCGCCCTTTAGGCCGGACGGACTTTCAGCGTATTGCCTTCGGTCTCTTCGACGATCACCGATGCACCGCTTGCGAGATTAGCGCCGTCCATGGACTCGGCGGCCCATACGGTGTCGCCGAGTTTCACGCGGCCAGAACCACCCGCAAAGTCTTCGGCGACGACCGCGCGCTGGCCGAGCGTGCCCGCCATGCGCTTGTTCAAGGTCGGGTGCTCTTCCACATTCTCGCGCATTTGTCGGAACAAGGTGCGTCCGACAATGAACAGCGCGGTCGCGGCGATGGCGAAGAAAACGAGCTGGCCTTGCCATCCGGCTATGCCCTCGGGGGCGATGGCGGCGTAGGCAGAGGTGAGACCGGCTGCGATGGCGACCCAGAGGAGGTCCCAGGTGCCTGTCATCATCTCGATGGTGAGGAGCAGCAGTCCCAAGGCCAGCCAATGCCAGGCCGTCGGGGGCCAAAGTAGAAGCTCTAAGCTTTCCATATCAATCTCCTAGGCTTTGTCTTTCGCCGCATCGGTGAGACCGCGAATGCCTTCAATCGTCCCTATAATAGAGCTGAACTCTGCCGGAATGATGACCGTCTTGTTGCCGCCCGCGGAGGCGAGCTTTTCAAACGCGGTGACATATTGCTGACCGAGGAAGTAGTTGATTGCATTCACATCACCTTTGGCGATCGCTTCCGAGACAAAGGCCGTGGCTTTTGCTTCCGCCTCACCTTCCCGCTCGCGCGCTTCGGCGTCGCGGAACGCGGCTTCCCGGCGGCCTTCAGCTTCCAGGATCTGAGATTGCTTTAGACCTTCGGCTTTCAGAATGGCCGACTGCTTATCACCTTCTGCGGTCAAAATCTCAGCCCGCTTCAAGCGCTCGGCTTTCATCTGACGCGCCATGGCTTCAGTAATGTCGGCCGGTGGCGACAAGTCTGCGATCTCAATCCGCGTGACTTTCACGCCCCAAGGATTGGTCGCTGCATCGACCACGGAGAGCAGCCGCGCATTGATATCGTCCCGATTAGACAGAACTTCGTCGAGATCCATCGAACCCACCACGGTACGAATATTGGTCAGCGAGAGATTGGTGATCGCATTCTCAAGATTGTTCACCTCATAGGCCGCCGATACCGGATCAACGACTTGGATAAACACGACCGCATCACAAGAGACCTGCGCGTTGTCGCGCGTAATCACCTCTTGGGTTGGGATGTCGAGCACCGTCTCCATCATATTCATCTTGCGCCCAACGCGCTGATAGAATGGCATGATGAAGTGCAAGCCCGGCCCGAGTGTACGGGTGTAGCGGCCAAAATTCTCGACCGTGAAGTTAAAGCCCTGAGGCACGACTTTGACGGCTGACGTAATCAGCACCAAACCCGCAACAGCCAATAGGCCTAATACGATTAAATTCTCTTCCATTTGTGGTCCTCCCTGATCTGAACCAAGACTCACATGGGAAGATATTTTCCGTTATTCAATAATAATTCATCGAAAAACAGTGTATTTCCCACAGAAACAGGCCATTCGCGCGCGATTCCGTTACGAAAGAATGAGCGTCTGTTTCAGACTGGGACAGGTTTTTGGGGAGGTTCGCCTATCTTCGCCCCCCATAGCTCGCCGATCCCTGCGTGAGGCAGAGATTCATGGACCAAAACATCCCGCACGCCCGGATAGAGCCTTCCGTCCCTTGACCCCAGCCTTCGCTGGGGTTGGCGGTCAGAGAAGTTGGCGTCAACAGCAACCTAAAGTCCCAGATCTCCCGGCCACATGATCAGCATCGTCCCGGCAATCCCGACCGTCATGAACGCGGTCAGACAAACAAGGATCGCAAACGCACCGGCTTTATAGAGGTTGGAGCCGCTTCTCTGCGCCGAATAATAGAGCTCTAATCCGAGGAGTGGGATCAAATAGCTTCCGATCGACAAAGCAATATCCGCTGGCCCGCTCAGCGTGTTGTTCATCCATCTGGGCGACTGATTGGCGAGGATCCAGCCCATGATGCCAACTCGAAAGAACCAAACCCCATTCGCCACCATAAAGGTTCGCATGGCCCAACGCTGATGGTCTGCAATCCGACGCCGCATCGCCAGTAACAAGGTCGGCACTGCAAAGGCGAGAATCAGAACCGAATTGAACGAAACCGCGAGGCCAGACTCAAGCGATAAGCGCGTTCCGCGAACCCATCCCAGCCACAAGCCGCCTAGCGCCAAGAAACAGGCCAGACCAAGAAAAATGCGCCCGTTCCACCGGTGTAGCGCCCTGTATCTATTTCGGACCGAAGGGATCAGCTGCAACAACCCCCCAAACGTCATGATAGCGGCCAACAAGACGTGGACGATAAACATGAAGTTGCCGACGTCATCGCCGGGCTTATGGCCATCAATCAGCGTTTTGTCGTTCCACGCTGCGAAGTTTCCGGAGGCCGTTCGCGGGCCATAATAGCTTAGGATGAATACGATAAATCCGGTTTGGCCGATGGCTGCGATCGTGAACCAAGTGATTCCGAAGCGCCGAAAAACGGTTTTCCATCGGGTTGAGGATGGTCTGGGAGGAGATTGAGACATAACAGCGTCCTTGGCTTTGCAAGTTGAGAATTACGCCTCCGGAATCAGCTGCTGCCCCCTTCTCGTCTCGCCGATTTCGAAATCGGCCAGCTTTGATGCGCACAATTGTCAGCGCACTTTCTCAGCGTTAGACAGGCATTCGCTTGCCCACCCGAAAGGATGTTCTCGATATGACTAGCTTAGCGACCCGGCTGCCGCTCGGCGGTAAGAGGCGGCTGCCCATATCTCCCATGCCACGATTGCAGATCCTGTGGGTGCTGCTCGCCACATCCCTAGTCTCTTTCATCCTGGCATTCCTGCTCGACGGTCGTTCGCCGGCCTTGGATTATCTTTTGAACACGATGAGTTGCGTCAGTTGCGGTTTGTCCTGGCTGTTTTCTCGGGAACTCTTCGCCAGCAAAGACAAACAGGCCGTCTGGCCATATGGCTTGGTGTCGGTTTTGTTTGTGGCGACGGTTACGCTCTCGGTTTCCGCCAATTTAGGCCTAGAGCGCGATGGCGTGTTGGGCGTCGTCGGCGAAATCACTAAACTGATCAGCTCGACGGTTCTGTTGTTGCCCTTTTTCGAAGCCATCGATGGGTATGGGCGTCAAAAGAAGGCGGAACAGCAATTTCGCCGATGGTTCTTGATGGGCTATGCGAGCATTCTCGGAACCGCGACTGTTCTATCGATCCCAGCATTCTCAGCTATCGAACATACAGGCCAAGTCTTATGTTGCGTCGCGGCTTTGACCGCATCGCGACTGGCCGTACGCCATCGCCATCGTTTGATCTCTGAGTCCGCGCCAACGAAATGCTCGGAGATTCAGTCTGAGCAGCTTGCGAGAGCCCTGACCTCTTTGCTGATAGAAGACCAAGTGTTCTTGGATCCCGAGATAAAAGTCAGCGATCTCGCGCGCCGTTTGCGCCAGCCTGACTATAAGGTGACGCGTTGTATCACGCAGCAACTCGGATTTCGAAACTTCAACCAAATGGTCAATGACTACCGGATTGAGGAGGCCAAACGCATGCTTTCGGATCCAAATTATGATGACCATTCCGTGCTGACGATCGCGATGGAGAGTGGATTTGGATCTATCGGGCCATTTAATCGCGCGTTCAAAGAACGGACTCACCTAACGCCAATCGCGTTCAGACGGGCCCGATCACAACAGAAGGCTCACGACATGACAGCCTAGAATGGGCGGGTTTCCGGACCAAAAGAAAAGCCCGCGGATTGCTCCGCGGGCTTTCTTTCATTTGTGGTCGGTAAACTCGGCCCTTAGAGTTGGCCCAGCAAATAGTCCGCGCTGGACACTTCAAAGGCGCCGCCCTGCTCGACATTGAGTTCTTTTACCGTGCCGTCTTCGACGATCATCGAATAGCGCTGAGAGCGTTGGCCCATGCCGAAGCCACTGCCATCCATTTCGAGACCAAGCGCGGCTGCAAACGTGCCATTGCCATCGGCCAACATGCGCACCTTGCCTTCGACGCCATTGTCTTTGCCCCAAGCGCCCATGACGAAAACATCGTTCACCGAGGTGCAGACAATGTCATCAATGCCTTTCGCCGCGAGGTCGCCTTGCTTGTCGACAAAGCCAGGCAGGTGTTTGGCCGAGCAAGTTGGTGTGTAAGCGCCAGGGACGGCGAAAAGCGCGACTTTCTTGCCGCCAAACACGTCTGCGGTGCTCACTGGCTCCGGACCGTTCGCGGTCATTTCCATAAATGTCGCTTCTGGCAATTTATCACCAACTGAAATGGTCATCGTGATATCTCCTATTCACTGCGTTTCCTACATAGAGCGCTGATCGCGCGCCGCAATGACAAAACCTTGCCAAATTCATCGCTTCAATTAGCGTCGAAACTGAAAACAGGAGACGTTTGTGCAGGATCTGACCGGAAAATTGCTCGTGGCGATGCCCGGAATTGGCGATCCGAGATTTGCCCGCTCGGTGATCTTGGTCTGCGCGCACAGTGAAGATTACACGATGGGCCTGGTGCTGAATAAGCCGATTGATGATTTGACGCTGCCGGAACTCCTGACGCAGCTCGATATCGAGCAGGATATTCAAGTCGCGGATACATATGTGCTGAATGGGGGTCCCGTCGGCACAGATCGCGGCTTCGTGGTACACTCGAATGACTATTATAGCGACGGCGCCACCGTCGAAGTTGCGGACAGTTTCTCAATGACCGCGACGCGCGATGTGTTGCGGGCGCTCGCGACAGAAGGTGCACCGCAAAACGCTGCGATGACGCTCGGCTATTCCGGCTGGGGACCCGGTCAGCTGGAGCATGAATTGAGCGAGCACGCCTGGCTCGTCGCGGACCCGCACGAGGATATCGTATTCGGCGGCGCCCACTCAAAAAAGTGGGAACTCACGCTCGCCATGTTGGGCATTGATCCTGCCCACCTGCATATGACGGGCGGCAGCGCTTAAGACCTCATCGCCAGCTTGTGAGTTGTGCGGGCCGCACGCCTGACTAAATTAGTGTCTATG
>CAYNUI010000095.1:1314-9329 GCA_964400185.1 uncultured Hyphomonas sp. | reverse complement strand
TCACGACCCCAACCTTGGCAAGGTTGTGCTCTACCCCTGAGCTACGCCCGCGTCCGGTGGGTAAGTCAGCCCCTGTCTCGGGACCGAAGCCGCCATAAACCGCAAAATAGGCGGCCATGCAAGCGGAAAAAGCCGGTCATTTTGGAGTTTTTACATGCCTATGCTCACAGCGTTTCGAACAGCTCGTCCATGCGTTTGGTGATTAGGTCCAAGACCTGCTCGAACCCATCCGGGCCGCCATAATAGGGGTCGGGAACATCCTCGGTTTTCAGGAACAGCGACAGCGTCGCAGTGGCCCCGGCAGGACGGATGTCTTGCAAATCAGCAAGATTGCTTCGGTCCATCGCGAAGATGTGGTCGAAGCGCAGAAAATCGTCCGGCTCGGCTTGGCGCGCGCGCAGGGGCGTGAGATCAATCCCGCGCGTCGCTGCCGCCTCGATCATGCGCGGATCGGGTGGGTTCCCCGCATGCCAGGCGCCGGTGCCGGCACTGTCTATGCGCCAGTCGAGACCACGATCAGCGACCAAGGCGCGGGCAATCCCATCCGCGGCGGGTGAGCGGCAAATATTGCCGAGGCAGACGAAGAGCAGGCGCGGCACGGCGGCGCCCGACTTTATGCTGGAACCGCTTCTGGTGCGAGCACGCCCCGTTTGATCAGTTCTTCGCCAATTTGGACCGCATTGAGGGCGGCGCCTTTGCGCAGATTGTCAGAGACATTCCAGAAGATTAGGCCGTTCTCGACGGTCGGGTCTTTGCGCACGCGGCTGACATAGCTTGCCCATTCGCCGACGCAATCGACCGGTGTGATGAACTGATCTTCTTCGATATTGTCGATCAGCTGAACGCCATCCGCATTGCGGAAGAGCTCGCGTGCGTCTTCGACGGAGAGCGGATCTTCGAGCTCAACATTGACCGCCTCAGAGTGGCCAACAAAGACCGGCACGCGGACGCAGGTCGCGACAAGCTCGATGCTCTCATCGACAATTTTCTTGGTCTCCATGCGCATTTTCCACTCCTCTTTAAAGGAGCCGTCTTCCATAGGCACGTCGATTTGCGGGATGACATTGAAGGCGATCTGCTTGGAGAAGACGTCCGGGGTCGGGCTGTCATTGACGAACATGCCCTTGGTCTGGGTCCACAGCTCATCCATGCCGGCTTTGCCCGCGCCTGAGGCAGACTGATAAGTGGAGACCACGACGCGCTTGATGCCAGCCGCTTGGTGGAGCGGCTTCAGCGCCACGACCAATTGAGCGGTCGAGCAGTTTGGATTGGCGATGATATTCTTTGCGCCATAGCCGAGCACGGCTTCGCCATTCACTTCAGGCACGACGAGGGGAACCTCTGGGTCCATGCGCCATGCGCTCGAATTGTCGATGACAATGGCGCCGGCCGCCGCGATCTTTGGGGCCCACTCTTTCGAGACGCTGCCGCCCGCGGACATGAGCACCATGTCGACTTTGCTGAAATCGAACGATTCCAAATCCTCACACAGGAGGGTTTTGTCGCCATAAGAGCATTTGCGCCCAACCGACCGACGAGAGGCCACAGCATGGACCTTGTCTGCCGGGAAGTTGCGCTCGTCCATAATGTTGAACAATTCGCGTCCAACATTACCGGTTGCTCCAACAACTGCCACGCGCAAAGCCATTTGCTCGCCTCCTTACAAAAATCAGTCCGCCCCTATGTCATGGGATTTGTTGCAGTGCAACTTAACAGACCTGTTGAAAAGAATCAGTTAGACACGACCTTAATGGCAAGGAGATGGCCGCCATGCATGAAGACATCATAAATCGCTACATCCAAAGCTATAATGATCGTGACATTGAAGGCATGCTCGATTGCGTGACCGAGGATGTTGTCTTCGAGAACATCTCGAACGCGAGCCAGTCCATGCGCCTAGAAGGCCGAGAACAAATGGGCGAAGTGGCGCGACTGTCCGGCAATGCCTTTTCTTATCGCCGTCAGCGCCTGATCAATCTGATCATCGGCGAAGGCAAAGCCTCCGCCGAGATCGAGTTTGAGGGCAAAGCCGCGGTCGACCTTCCCAATGGGGTGAAAGCTGGCGAAACGGTCAAAATCCGCGGGGCCAGCTTCTTTGAGTTTCGCGGACGATTGCTGAGCCGCATCGCCGACTATTCCTGATCACTGAGGGGCGCAGGCACGGCGGTCTCAAACGGCAAGGGCTTTAGGTCGGGCGCAATCCAGGATCGACGGGCTTCAGGCGAGAAAAGAAGCGATTTGCTCCAATGCTCGAGCAACCACGTGGATTTCCCGAAGGCGCTCTCCATGAGGTCCTCTAGGACGCGGTGAAGCGCGGCATTGTCCGCGTATCGAGCGCGGAACGCGCGCGCCGCTAAGAGTGAGGCCACGGTGATGGTCTCGTGATAGCCGTCTGAATCGGTGTTCGGCACACCGGTCGCTTCATTATAGTTGCGGATCAGGCCCGGCATTTCGGTGAAGGCATCCCTCGTTTTATCATCTAGGAGGCAGAGACCGACCGCAAAATGCGCGGCATGAGTCCAGTCCGGTTTGGGAAGCGTGCGAGCGATGAACCGCTCTGTGAGCGCGTGAAGCTCAGCATCATTTGTGTACGTCATTTGAAATATTCCTTTTTGAGACGCCGCTGGCGAGCGATCCAAAAAGAAACCCCGCCGAATGCGGCGAGGTTTGGCGGGAGGATCAGATTTGAGGTCTGGTCAGATCTGATCCACGGAGCATGCGCAAACGAGAGCCACGGTATGAAACCGGCTCTGTTGTTGGCAGAAGGCGAACGTCTTGCGCATGGCGGCCCGGGTATCAGAGCCGACAGTCAAACTCAAGGCGAAGGGTATTCAGTTTCCCAAAAAAATTGCGCCTTGGCCGACTGCGTAAACGACCAAGGCGCATCATCTGACTGCGTGAGTACTAGGGGACGTTAGTTACGACAACCAGATGAAAGTTAAGAGCTATTCACATGCACAAAGGAAGTCATTGCCCCCGCTGTGCAGGATCTATCTAAGTGATGTTATAGACTTCGTCATTCTCGCTACGTCTCAAAATCATGGTTGCTGCGTCTTTCTCGATTCAATAGTTGTCCGAGCGTTGCAAAGTCTGAGACGTGGTGAGAATTTCAGTAGCGGAGAATTCCGATAACTGTCGAAGTTATGTTGAAAACTTTACAAAGCATTCCTTCGATTCACGATCCCGAACCGTCTTGGCACCTGAATACGATGACCATGGAGTCTTGGGTGGATCGTTCGTCTCTCTTCGCCGACATCCATGTCTTGCATCCCAGAAAGCTGCCCGGACACAATTTCGCTCGAGATTTTGTCGCTGACGATATCGCGGGTTCGCGGGTGATGACGGGATGCCAATTGGTCAGTCACACCAAACGCCATGCGGAACTCACCGGCGGTACAGTCTTAGTACAGAGGATCCATGCTGGGTTTGCGGCAAATGAATTCGCTGACGCGAGTTATGTGCACCGCGCCGGATACATCTCGATTACGGACGAGTTGAGCGAATACCGGGCCAGTCACCACAGAATGGTGAGCGAGAGCGTTTGGGTGCCGCGCGAGCGCCTTGGACTGTCCGACCTTTATCCGGCGTCGCCCATTCTCCTTGAGGTCGATTCTCCGCGCGGCCGATTGATTGCTGGCGAAATGGATCAGTTCTTTAAACGGGCGTCTACGCGCGACGCGTTCGACTCGACCAACTTGGAGATCGCCGTTCGAAGCCTATTGCAGGAAGACCTCTATCCCGCCTCGGATCGCGAAGAATGGTGGCAGGGACGCAAGAAATTGATCCGCAAATATATTGAAACGCATCTGGAGAACCCAAAACTTGGGCCGCTGCAGATTTGTCATCTCTTCAACATGTCGCGTGCAACCCTGTATCGAATGTTTGAAGATGATGGCGGGGTCAGGCGATTTATCCAAGACCGCCGATTGTATTCGGCGATCTGGGATTTGGCGACAGAGGGAATCCGGCGGGGGCGCTTGAGCCGCGTGGCCGAAAAGTGGGGCTTTTCGTCGGATGCAAACTTCAACCGCGCCGCAAAGGCCGTATTTGGCATGCCGCCCGGGGCGCTGTTCCGCAACAGATGGCAAATCCGAGCCACGGGGTCTGATCTAAATGAAGATCAGTATCCGCTGTTTGAGTGGTTCAAAGACCATCGCGGTGTGAAGCACTCAGATAAGTCGATAAATGCAAGCTTTCTGGTGCGTTAAGCTATAATGTTGGAAAAATCGTATAATTAACAGTTGCTTCAGTGAATTTCCTCAAGTTCCGCAAAACGCTTGCGAGACGCTTAGACAAGAATATTGAGATGCTGAGACAATGACGAGGCTCCGATCAATCGCAATAAACTAGACGCCTAACCGGGGACAGGTGCGCGAAGATGGTTTCGCGTTTTGGGTGGCTTCCTCCATTTGAAATGGAGTCGTGTGGTGAAGAAGACGCTGCTCGCCGCAACTGCGATAATTGCAATCTCTTTTAGCTCAAACGTTTCAACCGCATTGGCAGACGAGCCAGGCGCGAGGGTCTTGGTCTCCGATCCTGACGCGCCGCTGCACGGGCGTGAACTATTGGACTTTTTTGAAATTCCTCTGAGCGACTCTTCAAGTGAGTTGCGTGGATTGGATATCCTTTCGAGCCCGGACGTGGTCTTGCCCAACCAAACAGGGGGAACGCGAACAACCTCGCTGGGCTATCGTTCGAACGCCATTGGGCTCGGCTCAATTGCCCTTGGCGCTCTATCGATTGCGAATGACCCATTTGTTCTGTCCTTAGGGCGCGATGATGATCCGCTGACCGAGCTTCGAGACGAATCCATCAAACGCCGGATCGTGCATCTCGCTCCCGGCATTGATGACACAGATGGCGTCAATGTCGCTCAATTGCGCGGCGTTGAGCAAAAAACCGATAAGAACACTGAGGACATCCTCGCAGCGAAACTGAGTCTGGCGGCCAATAGCGGGAAGATATTCGACTTAGAGTTCAATCTTTCCGGCATGCAAGCGGTGTTTGACTATGTTCAGGTCAACAGCACCGGTCAGCCCGCACTCGCGAAAGGGATCAATGCGATTGCCATTGGCGAGGGCGCGCGCGCAGAGGGCGCAGAGTCCGCTGCCTTCGGGACGCGGGCCAAGGCTCTGTTCAATAACTCGTTCGCGTTCGGCGCCGGTGTGCAAACGCGGCGCGACAATCACTTCATTTTCGGCACGGGCGGGACCACATACACGATGCCGGGCCTAACCAGCCCACGTTCAACAAAGGCGCAATCCGGTCCGCTGGAACTGGTAACAGTCGACCAGAACGGCAACTTAGCGGGCGACGGTGGACTTACCGTTCGGTTTTTGTCGACCAATATTTCGGAAAACACCCTGTCCATTGTTCAAAACGAGGAACGGATCGCTGATCTGCAAATCGATCTAGAGCAATTCGCGAGAACGCAGTCCGAGCTTGAAAAGAATGTCCAGTCTCAACAAGCCGAGATTGATCAGAACCGTTTAGATATTGAGGCCGGCACGGCGGAGCAAAAAACTTATCGTGCGGACATAGATCGAAACGCAGAAACGATTGTTGAGACGAAGAAGGAATTGGAGTCTGTTCAAAGCCGCGTTGCCGCAAATGAGAGCGGACTGGTTCAAGTCGAGACGATCCTTGGCGATCATGATGTCAGACTATCAGCAACGGAAACCGGACTGATCAAAACAAGTGATCAATTGAATCAACACGCGCAGATCCTCTCAGACCATGGAACGAGCCTTCAATCCTTGCGCTCCCTGAGCAACGAGAACCAAGCGCGGATCGCGAGAAACGAAGAGGCGATCGCCTCCAACACGGACGCCGTCCAAGGCCTGCAGTCGGATTTCGCCGGCATGAATGACCGGTTTGACGCGCTCTCTATGAGCCTCGCCCATACGCAAGAAACCATTGAGAAGAACACAGCTGGAATTGCCATCGCGAATGCCTTGGCGGGGTCGACTTGGTTGCAATCGAATGAGCGGATCGCGGTGTCTGCCAATTGGGGGCACTTTGATGGGCAGGATGCTTTTGCGGTGTCGGGTGCCGCGCGTCTCAGTCGCAATCTATCAGCCAATGGATCAATCGGGACGATGCCGGATCGCAATGAATATGGGGCGCGGGCAGGGGTAAGGCTGGGCTGGTAAGGCGCTTTAGAAAGAGATCTCGGTGCCGGCGAGTTCCGGGATCTGCAGCAAGATGACCAAGTCACGTAGCTCTTGGCGGGCCGCGACATGGCTCATCGTGAATGAGACATTGGAGCCGCTCTCTGTGAGGTCCAGCAATGTCAGGCCGGCTGGGAAAAGCTCGCGATAGATCACCCGCTCGGAGAGGCCAGGGGCGAGGCGGAAGCCTATCCGCTTGGACAAGTTGGAAAGGGCCTCGCCGACCTTTTGCTTATTGCGCGCTTCGAGCGGCGAAACGCGGTTGCGCATGACGATCCAATCGATCGGTTGGCGGGATGTGCGCGCTTTATTCTTGCGGCACTGCCAGACCATTTCGGAGTAGAAACTTGGGCGCAGCACTTCCAGCGTTTGCGGGTTCACATCGCCCAGCAAGTCGAAGTCCACGAATGAGTCATTCAGCGGCGTTATCAGCGTGTCAGCCGCCATGTGCGCGATGCGCGAGAGATAGGTGTCGCCGCCGGGTGCATCGACAATGATGAGATCGCACACGGATTTGAGACGCTCCAGCGATGTGTGAAAGCGCTCTGTCTCTTCTTTTTCTGCAATGTCGAGGTCGCGTTCAGTGCTGGCATCCACTCGAATGATTTCCGGCATTGGCAGCTGCGCGCCCGTCGATTGCATCCATCGCATCCGGTTTTCGAGATAGCGAGTAAGGGTACGCTGCCGGACGTCGAGATCGATGACGCCAACCTTTTGATCCATGCGCATCAGCGCGATGGCCAGATGGATCGACACGGTAGACTTGCCCGCACCGCCTTTCTCATTACCAACAACGAGAACCCGGCACTGTTTCTGTGCCGGGATTGAGAGGGTGATGGTATCGGCGCTGTCGCCGAGATGTCCGTGTCCGTCGGGCATGGCCGGTGGGCCTCTTTACTAGGTCATCAAGCGGCGTGTTGTTGTTGGTGCTCCTGCACTTCCTCTTGGAAGGTCGGTGCGTCGCCAAACAAGAAGACCCCTTCGCCGCCGCTGACTTCTTCTTGTGCTGGCATGAAGGGCGCTTCCGCCTCGCCCTCGAACAGCATGTCATCATGATGGACGATGGCGCACGGCTTGGCTGTCGTCGCTTCGATTGGGAATGGCGTCTCGCCATGAATGAGCGCCAAAGTCTCGCGCAGATCCGAAAGACTGTCGGCAATGCCGGTCATATCTTTAGAGAGTTCGGCACGCGTTGTTTCCAAAGCTGCCTCGCGTTCGAAGAGCCACGCATCCCCTTCCGTCATGTCAGGTTCCAGTCGGGGCGCAGCCGGTTTTGGCTTAACCTTGCCGGTTGTGACAGTTGCACAAGCTGCGCTTAACAGCGTACGGAGGCGGGGAAGGATGTGCTTTCTCATGTCTTAAAAAATCACCTGAAAGAGTTAATGGCGCGTTAATCTAATCCGATTGTAACAAACCGATTCTTGCGCCCCAAAAAATTACATTTTTGCCCCGATCGCATCGCGTATGCTGGACTTTGCAGGCGCGTCTGCTATTGGTTAATCCATGGTTAATGCGCAGAAGCGCTCCGCCCGTTCTATCCCATCTAGAAATCGAGCGTTTAGAGTACATGTCGCAGAATATTATCGTCGTGAAAGTGATTGGATCTGAATACGATCCAGCAATCAAAATGTTCCGGCGTAAAATGGTGAGTGCATCTGGGCACGGCTATCAGTTTGTCCGAGCGATCGAACTTGATCAGCACAATGTCCCAACCGAACAAGCGGTCATTCACGATTTCTGTGCGTGGTTGGAACAGACCCCGGAAAGTGAACGCGCTGTGGTTCCATTCGCGCCGAAATATGATCCGACCCGCCCCGTCACTTGGTTGCCCGATATCGAAGTCGC
>CAYNUI010000095.1:0-1214 GCA_964400185.1 uncultured Hyphomonas sp. | reverse complement strand
ATCTTGTTTTATGGCCAGGCGCGATGACCAAGACGCCCCTGAGATTACGCGCGCTTTCCGATTTGAGAGCTGAGCTTGCAACCCACCGACAGGCGGGCCGCAAGATTGGGTTTGTCCCGACCATGGGGGCACTGCATGACGGACATGTTTCACTCGTCGAACGCGCGCGCGAGACCTGCGACATCACGGTGGTCAGCATCTTCGTCAATCCGACCCAATTTGCGCCGGGCGAAGACCTGGACACTTATCCCCGGACGGAAGAGGCCGACATTGCGCGTTTGCAGGCCGTCGGAACAGACATCGTCTACCTGCCAAGCGTTGAAGAGATGTACCCGGACGGCTCGGTCACGAATGTGCGCGTAGAAGAGATGTCCGATCTCCTCGACGGGCAGCATCGCCCCCACTTTTTTTATGGCGTCGCTACGGTCGTCGCGCGGCTCTTTGTTCACGTGCAACCTGACTTGGCGGTGTTCGGAGAGAAGGACTATCAGCAACTTCAAATCATCCGCCGCATGGGGCGCGATCTCGGCTTTCCGATCGAGATTGTCGGCGGCGAGACCGTTCGCGATGCGGATGGTTTGGCGCAATCTTCGCGCAACACCTACCTCACGCCAGACGAGCGGCCGCGCGCGAACGCAATGAGCGCTGCGCTCCACCGTGCCGCGCACCGGATTTCGCTTGGCCTTTCCGTTGAGACTGCGCTTGATGAAGCTCGTGCGCGCATCCTATCGGCGGGCTTTGATAAGCTCGATTATGTGAGTGCGGTCGATCCGATGACATTGAAGGATCTTTCCGCAGGGCCGATTGAGCCTGGCTTTGAAGGACGCATCTTGGCGGCGGGCTGGCTCGGCAAAACCCGCCTTATCGACAATATGGGATTCCAACGCTGACGAGTTGATGAGCGGGCGACGCGACGGCATGGCTTGTTTGTCCAAAGGGCGTAGAGCAGCGTGACGGTATTCCCATTTGGAGGTCGTTATGGCGAAACGTGTGTCTCATTCTGCGCTCCGAAGCGCGCTCATTTCAGGCTTGTCTCTCAGCGTCTTAGCGGGCTGCGTCAGCGTTGCGCCAGACGCCGCTCCGGTTGAAACCGAAGAACCGGTCGTCATTCTTGAAGCGGCTGAAAAAGTCACACCGGACGTCGCGCCAAAAACCCTCTCTTTCAGTCCAGAGGGCATTGCAAATCTCGAAACCACGATGGGTGATTATCTCCG
>CAYNUI010000094.1:0-9406 GCA_964400185.1 uncultured Hyphomonas sp. | reverse complement strand
GCGCGTTGAAATCGTCACCGGTGGTGCGTCTGCTGTTTACGGTTCTGACGCTGTTTCAGGTGTTGCCAACTTTATTCTGAAGAAAGACTTCGAAGGCGTCGAAGCTGACTTCCAGTATGGCTTCAACCACTTCAACAATGACAATGAAGAAGTTCAAGGCTTCCTCGCTGCAGTTGGCGAAGACACTGTTGATGGTTACGACCGCAGCAATGACACTTATGACTTCTCTCTCGTCATGGGTTCTAACATTGATGGCGGTCGCGGTAACGCAACGGTTTACTTCCGTTACCTCGAAAACGAAGGCATCAACCAAGGTGAGCGCGACTTCTCACGTTGTGCGCTCGTCGAAGGCACAACCCGTCGTTGCTTGGGTTCGAACCAAGGTCCATTCCCAACAACGTTCGTAGTTGGTGCGGCAATCCCTCCAGGGGGCACTGCAGCTGACGCGGTTCCACTCTATAACGCTGACGGCACGATCCAAACGGATGCGATGGGCATGCCCGTCACCAGCGGTGCGTTCTCTCTGAACGCCGACAACAGCATTTCTGCTGGTTTCAACAACCCGTTCAACTTTAACCCACAGAACCCAATTCGTCGTCAGACGGAGCGTTTCAACGCTGGATTCCTCGGTTATTATGAGATCACACCGGATGTTGAGGCTTACGCAGAGTTTGGATTTAACCGTTCGAACTCTCCTCAGATCATCGCACCATCTGCTGCGTTCGGTAGCTCAATCAACCAGGTCAACTGTGACAACCCACTGCTGACGGCTGAGCAACTGGCCGCAATTTGTGGTGTTATCGACACGAACACTGGCTTCTTCACACGCGATATCGCAACCACCACTGGTGGCGTTGCGGGTGACGGCCTGGTCCAGACTGAAGTCCGTCGTCGCTTTGTTGAAGGTGGTGGCCGGACGGACAACCGTACGCTGACCAACTTCCGCTTCGTCGGTGGTCTGCGCGGTACGATCCAAGATCACATTCAATGGGATGTTTTCGGTCAGGTTGCTGAAACCGAGCTGAACCGTCTTCAAACCAATCAGGTGACCTCGCTCAACCTCGCTCGGTCTCTGGACATTGTAGACGATGGTAATGGCAACCCAGTCTGTCGTACGTTCCTCAACGGAACGGACCCAGCCTGTATTCCGTTCGTCTCAGCCTATGTCGTTGGTGCGGCAGTTGACCCAGGCCTCGCGGCTTATGTTGACACGCCAACCCTAACCACGGGTGTGATTGAGCAATATGTTTGGGGTGCAACGGTTCAGTCTGACCTGACCAATTACGGCATCTCTACACCATGGGCAGAAGATGGCCCAAGCATTCTCGTCGGTGCTGAGTACCGCCGTGACGGCATCTTTGCTCAAGCGGACGGCACCAACCAAAGCGGTAGCCTCGTCGGCTCCGGTGCTGCGGTTCTGCCAACGCGCGGTGAAACTGACCTGGTCGAGTACTTTGCTGAGATCCAGCTTCCGCTGATCCAAGGCATGGAATTCGCTCAAGAGCTTGGTGTTTCTGGCGCTGTTCGTCGCTCTGATTACTCTTCCGTCGACATTCTCAACAATGTCGAAGGTGGTGACTTCTCAGTCGACACTTATGCGGTCGGTGCAACGTGGTCGCCAGTCGACGACATTCGCTTCCGCGCTCAGTATCAGCGTGCTATTCGCGCACCAAACGTGTTCGAACTGTTCAACCCACAGAACACGAACCTGAGCAGCTTGTCTGACCCATGTTCTGGTTTCGCGGGCTCAACTGATGCTCCAACTGCAACTGCAGCACAGTGTGCGAACACGGGTGTTACGGCTGCTCAGTTCGGTGCGATCCCACCAGACTCTGGTCAGTTGAACGTGATCACCGGTGGTAACCCGAACCTCACGCCTGAAGAAGCTGACACCATCACGCTCGGCTTTGTTTACCAGCCACGTCAGATTCCTGATCTGTTGGTCTCTTTGGACTACTATCAGATCGAGCTGACCGACGCTGTGGGTTCAATCCCTGCGTCGTTCACCCTGACAAGCTGTCTGAACACGGCTGACCCAACCTTCTGTAACCTCATCAACCGTGGTACAGACGGGTCTCTTACTCAGGTTCCACGTAACCAAGCGGCGATTACCGCAACCAGCATCAACACTGGTGGCCAAAACATCGCTGGTTTCGACCTGTCAGTCGGCTATAGCCACGATCTCGACCAGTATGGTCAGGTCAACGTGAACTATAACGCCAACTACCAGCTCGAAAATGAAACCATCGCAATTGAAGGCGCAGCGCCATTCGATTGTGTCGGTCTCTACGATGGTAGCTGTCTGAACCCAACCTTCGAGTATGCACACAACGTTTCTGTTGCGTACAACTCACCATGGGATGTTCGCGGTAGCGTATTGTGGCGCTACCTGTCTTCAGTCGATCGTATCAGCTCTATCGATACAACGACTGGTGCGACCACCACATTCGCGCAAGCGGGTACTAATGTTGGATCTGCAAGCCTCGACGGTCAGCACTATTTCGACGTGGCAGCATTCTGGGACGTCAACGACGTTCTTGAGCTCCGCGCAGGTGTGAACAACGTCCTAGACAACGATCCACCAATCGTCCCAACCTTCGGACCAAGCCCAACCGCAAACGTAGAAGCCAACACTGTTGCTGGCGTATACGATGCAGCTGGTCGCTTCGTCTTCGTTGGTGCGAAAGTGAACTTCTAAGTCTAACGGACTTATCCAAATCAGAATGGCGGCTCCTCGGAGCCGCCATTTTTTTGTATCGAGAGTTGCGGTTCCTGAGTGGGCTTCGCTCGAAATTGGATTTACAGATCGGACTCAATCGAACCAGGCTCGCAACCGTTGAGGAGGCCAGAGGCGCGTGCAGCACATTGAAACCGCTATCGCGAATGGCTTCGCCGCCTATCAGCGCGGCGACTTGCAAGGCGCGAGGCGGTTTTTGGAACCTTTGCGGCACCCACAGGCCTGGCATGTCCTCGGCCTGGTTGAGCGCAAGGCTGGACGGTTCCCTGAAGCCCTTAATTGGCTTGAGCGCGCTGAGAAAGCGGATCCTCAGAACCCGGAAATTCCAAACAATAAAGGGCGCACGGCTCTAGATGCCGGCGAGCCAACCCTCGCCGAAACAAGTTTCCGACGGGCCTTACAGCTGCGCCCGAATTGGGGTCCGGCGCTGAACGGGCTCGGTCGCAGCCTCAACGCTCAAGAAAGATGGAAAGACGCTGCAGGCGTTTGGGCGGCTTTGAGACAACTATCGCCGAGCGATGCTGTGGCTCGTTACAATGCCGCTATGGCCGCCCTCGAAACCGGCCAAGTCGAACACGCGGCGTCTGAATTTGATGCGCTTATTCGATCGGGCCTCACAGACCCGGCCGTCTATTTTATGCGCGGACGGGCGCGGGTGGAGCTGAGCGAGCTCGACCAAGGTTTGGAGGATTTCCGCCAGTCTTGGCAGGTGCAGAAAGGCGGTCATACGCTTCGAAATCTCGCCAATACGCTTTGGATGATGGGCGACGAGGCGGGCTTCAGGGATGCGGTCGAGACAGCACCGAACGAGCTGATCGGTCTTAAGATATACCTGATGGCCAAGTCCGGAGACGCTGATGCGGCGCTCGCGATCTGGGAACGCGCTCCGCAAGCCTTCCGCGATGACCCCGAAGCGCTCACAGCAAAGGCCAATATTCACAAAGATCGTGGGGAAGGCGCCGATGCGCTTATGGCGGCGTCCAGGGCGCATGCCCTTAGACCCAATCAAGCCAATATTGATGATGCGCTGGTCAATGCACAGCTGATGACCGGGGACCCACAAAGTGCGCTGCAAACATTGGCGCCGTGGCGGAAGAAGCTGCCCAACGAACAGTCGTGGATCGCGCAGGAAATGACAGCGCTTCGGCTCGCAGGTTCAGAAGAATATGGATCGCTGCTTCAAGCGGACCGCTTCATCCAGGCGTTTGAGCTGCCCGTTCCGCCGGGCTTTGACACGATTGAAGCCTTTAACGCGGCATTGATAGACGCCATTGCCCCCTATCAATCCTTCTCGAAACGCCCACTCGACCAGACCCTTCGCGATGGCACTCAGACGGCGCGGGATCTGGTCAATGTCCAGGACCCCACCATTCAAGCGTATATAAAGGCGCTGGATACGCCCATTCGCGCGTATATGCAGTCGATCGGAACCGAACCTGGCCACCCCTTCTTGGGTCGCAATACCGGAAATTATGAATTCAATGGCTGCTGGTCCGTGACGCTCACGGGCGGCGGCAAACACGTCAATCACGTCCATCCAAGAGGCTGGATCAGCTCCGCCTATTACGCGAAAGTGCCGCCCGAAACGGCGCGCGGTGACAGCAAAGCCGGTTGGATCAAATTCGGCGAACCGCCTTTTGCCACAGAACCAAAGCTTGGTCCGGAGAAATGGATTCAGCCTAAGGCCGGCATGCTGGCGCTCTTCCCAAGCTATATGTGGCACGGGACCGAAGCGATCCTAGACGGCTCGGAACGCGTCACGGTCCCGTTCGATGTGGTGCCGGTCTAATTTCAAAAGAATGGCGGTGAGACAGGGATTCGAACCCTGGAGACGGGGATACCGCCTACACGCGTTCCAGGCGTGCGCCTTCGACCACTCGGCCACCTCACCGTAAGCGGCGGGTATACTTCAGGTGCGCAATATCGCAAGGCTCGACATTGCAGTTGGCTGCACTTCGCCCATATTGTCTGAAACGCTGTTCAACGGAGCTTTTGAAAATGTTGTTCTCTCGCAAACCCGCTGCCCTTCCAACCCGTGAGACGGCACTCCCTGGACGGGCGATGGCGATCCCGACGGCGAACACACATTTCGTCAATGGGCGCGACCTCAATGGTCCTGTGCCAGAGGGCCTGAAAGAGATCGTCTTTGCGCTTGGATGTTTTTGGGGCGCCGAGCGCGTGTTCTGGCAAACCGAGGGCGTTTATCTGACTCAAGTTGGCTATGCGGGCGGCTATACGCCCAACCCAACTTATGAGGAAACTTGTTCGGGCCAGACCGGGCACACCGAAGTCGTGCGCGTGGTTTATGATCCGGCCATTGTCAGCCTCGAGGCCCTGCTCAAACTGTTCTGGGAAAGCCATGACCCCACCCAAGGCATGCGCCAAGGCAATGATATTGGCACGCAATATCGTTCGGCTATCTATACCCATAGCGACGAGGACCTCGCCGTCGTGAAAGACAGCCAAAAAGCGTATCAGGCGGCGCTCGCTTCAGCTGGGCGCGGTGAGATCACAACGGAGATTAAGCCGTTGGAGGCCTTCTTCGTGGCTGAGGATTATCACCAACAATATCTCGCCAAAAACCCAGGCGGTTATTGCGGGATCGGGGGGACAGGCGTGAGCTGTCCGATGCCGGGCGCACACGCGCTCGATTAATCTCAGCTAGATCGTCGACCCACTGGTGACGGAAAAGCGCTTGCGATTGCCGAGCATGGTTTGCCCTTTTTGAACGGCAAGATTGGTGGCTTGTGCCAATTGCAAAACCGGGTCGGCCTTGAGCAGCTCAACCGCGACTTTCAGATGATCCATGGCCTCGCGCACACGCACGGGATCAAAATGGATCTCTGACAGACCGAGCAAAGCGCGACCCAGGTCGATGCGAGCCTGCAGGGCATGCGCGGGCACCAGTTGGGTCTCGCTTGAGAGGCGTTTGCGTCGTAGATCTGCCACGCGTTTCAGGTGCGCCTCACCGCCTATGTGAAGCGCCATAGAGGCATAATCTGTTTCCAGCGTCAGCGCGGTACGCTCCGGAAGCGCGTCTTGATTGTCGAGGCACTCGAGCAAGAGATCAGCAACTGGCGCCAGTTTTTCGGCTTTGTAAGCACTGCCATCGGCGAGGCCTGGCTGGAGCGCGCGAGCCACGAGATAAGCCGTCACGCGAGAGGTCGTGTCTGCATTCGCAGGGGTGATCTCTGGGAAGAAGCCTTCCAAATGCATCGCATCGACGGGCGCCAAAGAGCCTCCGCAAGAGAGAATTTCAACACTCGAGGGTTCGCTTTTTCCTGACTGTCGTAATCCCCAAAGCACGAGATCGGTGGACGATTTTTCGAGATAGGTGATGGCGGCTGCCCGCAAACCTTTGGCGCCTTTGGCTCGCATCCGCGGCGCGCGCACGATCTCGACAGGCGTGCCGAACACGAAAAGTCCGAGATGGGCTTCCAGAGCGTCGATAATGGCTTTGGTTTGCCCGCCGCCTTTCGGTCCAACAATTGGGGCCACTGCAATGCCAAAGCCTTGAGTTGAGCGGCGTTTTCGACTGGCAAGCAGCGTCTGTACTGTCCGCGTGGCCAGCGCGAGGCCTTGCATGGTTTTCCAAAGCAGAAAGAGGCCGAGCATGATCGCTGCAACGAACCCAATCGCGCTCCAAACCGTCGATCCAGCGATCACGGTATTGAACCAATCTATCATGGGGGTGAGTTGTGACGGCATCAGACGTTTCGAGCCAAGTTACGAATACTGCTTGTCCGTTACCGCAGAGAAGGGCGTTTTCGCAACGTAAAATCACTGCTAGGGCGAGATTCCATCAAACACCGCGTCGGGGGGATCACACTTGAATCACTGTCGAACCCGCTTCGCGCCGTCTCCGACCTATTACTTGCATCTCGGCCATGCAGCGTCGGCCTTTCATGTTTGGCAGTTCGCGGAAGAGAGAGGCGGCGAGGTGCTATTGCGCATCGAGGATATCGATACGACGCGATGTCGGCCCGAATACACGGCCGCCATTTATGAGGACCTTGCCTGGCTCGGGTTAGAGTGGCCGGAGCCCGTGCGCGTGCAGTCTGAGCACTTCGGCGCCTATGGGAAAACCGTCGCGGCGCTCACCACGCGCGGCCTGACCTATCGCTGTTTTCGCTCACGCACAGAGCTTGCGGCGCTGCCAAACCCAAAATGTCCCGGCCCGCATTCGGTAGACGAAGAACGCCAGCGCCTTGAGAATGGAGAGGCGTTTGCTTGGCGGCTGTCTTTAGACGCCAGCCGGGAATCGCTTGGAAGCGCTTGGGATGACCTAGAGTATCAACTTTTGTCCGACCAAGGCATCTCGACAATGCGGGCGCGTCCCGAGATTGAGGGGGATGCTATCCTCGCTCGAAAAGACAGTCCGAGCGCTTACCATCTCGCGGCCACGCACGATGATGCGCTTCAGGGCATGACCCACATTATTCGCGGCGAGGACCTGATTGACGCGCCGCATATTCAAACGCTTTTGCAAGTGCTGATGAGTTGGGCTCATCCGATTTATCAGCATCATGCATTGATCTTAGACGAGGACGGCGCAAAGCTCTCGAAGAGAGAGAAGAGCGTCACACTGGCTGCTTTGCGGGCCGATGGCGTCACACCAGACCAAATCAAGCGGCGATTGGGATTTGCATAGAATGAGTGGTGCGGACACACCTCGAACGCTGCCGATTTGGGCGGGCCCTCTCATGGTCCTTATGGGCGGCACTTTCATTGGTCTAGCCCCCATTGGTTTGCGCTTAGGGCTTGATGATCTGGGGCCACAAGCCATTGCCTTTTGGCGCTACGCCTTCGCGCTGCCCTTGGTGTTCCTATTGGTGGTGGTGGTTCAGAAACGCCTGCCGGCTAAACCGAACAGATTCGTTCTCATAGGCGGCACCTGCTTTGCGCTGGATATGGGTCTCTATCACTGGTCTTTGACGCTCACCACCGTCGCAAACGCGACCTTTCTTGTGAACCTTGGCAATATCTGCGTCGGCTTGACGGCCTGGGCTTTTTTGAAAGAACGGCCCTCTCTGTCTTGGGTCTATGCCGCCTTGATTGCTGGTGCAGGTGCGGCTGCCCTGTCCTTCGGGGGCGGTGTCGATGGCAAAGTGGATTTGCGGGGGGATTTGCTTGCGCTCGCGGCGGCGGTCTTAGTCTCCTGCTATATTGTGGCTTCGAAAGTGGCTCGCCGAACGCTGACCGGGCTTGAGGCTATTTTTTGGCTCACGGCGGTCGCAACGGTCGTGGCAGCCATTTTAGTGATCGTGTTTCAAGAGCGATTTTTCCCGGCGCACTTGAGCGGATTTTTGGTGCCACTGTTTTTGGCCGTGTTCGCGCAACTCGGCGGGCAGGGCCTCATCGTAACCGGCCTTGGGCATACGCCTGCAGCGATCGCTGGCGTCTTGGTCGTGATCCAGCCCGTCGTCGCGGCGGCGATTTCTTGGCATCTGTTTGACGAACCGCTTGCGCCGCTGCAGGCTGGCGGCGGGCTGCTCATCCTCATCGGCATCCTGATTTCACAACGCGGTGGCGGCCGCGCGTCATCAAAATCGTCACAAGACTCGATTAAGGTCTATATCGACTAGGCCAGTTTCAATGGGAGTGCCTCATGCGCCTTGCTCTAACACTTGCCACCACAGCCTTCGTTGTCGCCTGTGCGACCGTTTCAACTACGGCGGTTCTGCAGTCAGAGGACGGTGTTTCAGATTACAAAGACCGTGCGCAAGTGCCGATGCAGATCGGTGATATGTATTATCAAACCGCCGAAGCCTCAGTGCTGGATCGGGTCGGCGAGGACTTTGTTCCGCAGGCAAAGAATGTGATCATTTTCGTTGGCGATGGGATGGGAATCTCTACGATCACCGCGGGCCGGATCTATGCCGGTCAGAAGCGGGGACTCGACGGGGAGAGCTTCAAGCTCGCTATGGAAACCATGCCTTATATGGCGCTGTCGCGGACCTATAGCCATGACTTCCAAGTCTCTGATAGCTCGTCAACGGCCACAGCCATGGTGGCGGGCGTGAAGACCCGGTCGGGCGTTGTCGGCGTGACCCATGAAGTGCCGCGCGGAAATTGTGCCAGCGCGCAAGGAAAGGGCACTGACACCCTGTTTGAGCTGGCCGAGCGCAAGGGGCTCGCAACTGGGATCATCTCAACCGCGCGCATCACGCACGCGACGCCCGCGTCCACATATGCAGAATCGGCGAACCGGAATTGGGAAGATGATACCAGCTTTGGGACCGCTGATCGGACCGGCTGCGATGATATCGCGACCCAGCTCATTGATTGGCCAGAGGGCGATGGGTTTGAAGTCGCGATGGGCGGCGGACGGCAACACTTCCTGACCGCCGAAATGGTCGATCCTGAATATGAGGATTGGACGGGTCGGCGTCTGGACGAACGGGACCTTGCTGAAGCCTGGCGCGCCAAATCCGATATGCATCAAGTGATCTATAGCGGCGAGGCGTTTGCCGCGGTCGATTTCGACAGTGAGGCGCGCGTGCTCGGTCTGTTTGAGCCGTCTCATATGCAGTACGAGCTCGATCGTCGCGAGGCCCCGTCAGAGGAGCCCTCGATTGCCGATCTCACCCGCGCGGCCATTACGCGTCTCTCAAGAGACGAAGATGGCTATGTTCTGATGGTTGAGGGCGGGCGCATCGATCACGCGCA
>CAYNUI010000093.1:0-9407 GCA_964400185.1 uncultured Hyphomonas sp. | reverse complement strand
AATCAACCGATTGCAGCAGGATATTGGCGCGATTGCGGAAAATAGCGAGGTGTTCTTTGGCTTGCGCGGCGAGGAGCCGCACCCGCTCTTCTGCCTGTTCTACGCCCAAAAGCGTAACAAAATTAGCCTTCCCGGCCGTTTCATCCGTGCGCAGAGGTTTACCCACTTCTGCCTCATTTCCAGTCGCATCCAGCAAATCATCGGAGATTTGGTAAGCCAGGCCTAAATCATGCGCAAACCCGTGCAGCGCATTTCGTTCGCCCTCATTCGCGCCGCCTATGATCCCGCCGGCTTCGACAGCGTAAGAGATCAGTGCCCCGGTTTTCAGGCGCTGCATGCGGGTTATCGTATTCAGATCGCGGGGGCTTTCATCCTCCAACATATCGATCATTTGCCCGCCAACCATGCCGAGCGCACCTGAAGCATCTGACAGGCGTTCGATCAGTTTCAACCGAATATGGGCGTCCTGATGCGTGTCGCGATTGGCCAGGATCTTAAAGGCAAGCGTTAGCAACCCATCGCCCGCCAGGACGGCCGTCGCCTCATTGAAGGCTTTGTGCACAGTCGGCTGTCCCCGGCGAAAATCGTCATCGTCCATGCACGGCAAGTCATCATGGATCAGAGAATAGCAATGCACGCACTCAAGCGCGGCAGCCGTGCGCAACAAACTCTTGTCCGGGGCATCGAACATCGCACCGACTTCGATCACATAGAAGGGTCGCATCCGCTTGCCATTGGCGAGCGCGGAATGGCGCATCGCCCGCATGAGGTCGGCTTCGGGGCCTTGAGCTGGTGGGATCAACTGATCCAACGCGACCGTCACGCGATCGGCAATTTCAATCAGGCGCCGCCCGAAATCAGGTTCGCCATCGGCTGCCATCAGTCAAAGCTCGCTGGCTCTGTCTTTGGTTCGCCATCGTCGCCCTGGACGATTTGCTCAACTTTCAGTTCCGCAGATTTGAGCCGTGCTTCACAATGCTTTTTTAGCTCTGCGCCGCGCTCATAAATAGCGATCGATTTTTCCAGCTCGACGTCGCCCTGTTCCAATTGCCGTACGATGGTTTCGAGCTCCGCCAAGGCTTCTTCGAAACTCATGTCTTTTACGGGTTTTGCCTTGGTCGCCATCGATCGATCCGCTCTTAATTTTTTCGTTTGAGCGCCACCCTAGAGCCGGTTGTCACTCGCCTCAATGGCGATTTCACGATTTTCCACGATATTCATAAACGCGGAAGCTCCAGTATTTGTCGCCACCATCATAAACGCAGACCCAGCCTAATTGTTTGAGCGGTCGGCGCAGCATCCGATTGAACCATCCATGAGCCGCCAGGTAGACCGATTTGTCACTGGCTGCTTCATGGAGGTGTTTGGCCGCGCGCTGGGCCCGCGCCCGCGCTTCGTGAACGCTCTCACCATCCAAACTGTGGCCTCGCAGCCAAGCCGCCCGGGCGAGAATGTTCCAAGTCTTTGGCAAATACTTGCGCGACTTTAAACGCGGCGGTGGCAGCGGCGCTTCGTTGAAGACCTCGTGCGGCTCTGCGTCTCGTCCATCTGTCGCCCAATTGGCAGTCTCCTTCGCGCGCGGTCGCACCGAGCTAAGGACGAGATCGACATTGGCAACGACGGATTTCAGTTTCTCCGGCGGTGTTTGATCATCAGCGAGGCTGCCCGCCTCATAACGTTCCCACCAGTCGCGATATTCCTGCCAGGTCAGCTTCGGCCCAGCCGACCGATCCAGCGCCGGACGCCCGTGGCGCGAGACGATGATTGGCCCCCGCGAAGGCTTGGATTGAGATGCATCGCTCATTCTGACCAGAACCACCCCGTGGCTTTGCTTCAATCTCGGCGATTAGCCAGGTTGGTGGGCGGCTTCAAGTCTGCCGATGCTTAATCTGGTCGATTACTCAACGCATTGAAGACACCGCTCGCCCGTCCCGTCATGCTGGTTTCGACCGATGCGATTTGATCCATCCGTCGCCTCGCCCGCGCCATTAGGCGGCGCGCTTGGGGCGGCATGACATGCTCGCCGAACGTCCAAGCCCGACCTGCAACACGTTCTGGCGAGAGCTGCAAAGGCGCTCCTGAGATCACGCCCGATTCAATGCGCGCCTGCATATTGGAATAGTTGCGCTTATACTCATCGAGACCTTGCCCAGAATCATAAAACCGCAATCCGTACTCGCACATCCGAGCGAGCGTTTCCTGCAATAGAACGTGCCCCGGTGAATAGGATTTGTAATCCTGATCAAACGCTGTGATCCAGCCATGCAGAACGGTGTCGGATTGCAGATCAAATTCGCTGGCCGCTTGTACGCCATCGAAGTAAATCGAGATCATTCGCGCGCGCAGGCGTGGACCTTCAAAACTACGCAGTCTATCAAATAGATCTCGGACCCACTCCGCCTTCAGGACATCGAAGAAACCTGTGCGGTGATACTGCGCCTGTTTGAGTTCGATGAGCCTCGCATAAGCAGAATCACCGCGATCATCCCATTCGAACCGCATCTCGGCGAAGTTGCGATCGATGTTACGATAGACCCGGCGCATTTTCTTAAAATGCTTCGGCCATTGCAGCATTTGATCTTGCAGGAAGGCTTCGCATCCTGCGGAGAGATCGCTTAGGTTCGCCCCAGCGCATTGTAACGATGGGTTGCTGGCGTGCGACTGTGGCAAGAAGCCATTTGTCGTGAAGCCAGAAATATCAAAGCCCGCCAAAATCTCTTGCGGAGAGAGTTCAACATTCGCGGCCAAGATCGGACCGTTCCAGTCCGAGAAAGGCGACCCAATGGGACGGGCCCAATTTCCTGGTCGAATGTGCATTGGCCAGACGGCGAAGACGCCGTCATCATCGCTGGCAAATCCAATCCGCGTATCGTCGCGCACCTCGCCGACCAGCTTTGCAAAGTCGGGATCGAAGAACGGATTATCGTAAATGTCTCGCGCATCGCGCAGGGCCGCGTAAATCTGCCATTGCTCGGCAGACAGCTCGTCTGGGCGATACAATTTGTACTTCACGGCCGAACGTCCCGAATGGCTTACACGCACAATGCGAGCGTTCAGATTTACCGGATTAAGGTCGATTTACGGTGAATTAGAAGCGTGAAATTTGCTACAATCCACGCCACAGACGCTTCTTCATGCAAGGCTCAGCTTGGGCCCGTGAACAGCGATAGAAAGAGAACAGAACGGTATCTGCGCGCCCGATCAAATTTTGATACGGAACGAAGCCGATGGACGCTTGTTCAGCCGTCCAACCGGGCCTCGGCGGACATCCAGCTTGATCGATGACGCCTTGAGCATTGGCCGGGCAATGTCCGGTAGGATTGCGACCATCCATGGAATTGTCGCGATTGTCGCCCATGAACAGATAATGCTTCTCTGGCACAGTGAAGGTGACGGAAATATTGGTGCCCGTCTCGCCATCAATGTCGTGCGTGAGCCAGGTCGTCCCATCATAGGATTCGGTAAACTCCGCCGCCGTGACATAGGCGCGGCTATCATGCTGGCGATACCGGACGCGGCGAACAAACGTGCGCTCAATGGGTGTTCCGTTGATCGCAACTGGCTGACCGTCACGCACCGTCACGGTGTCCCCCGGAAGGCCGATAATCCGTTTGATCATGACCCGAGGCGTGTGCGTGTGCTCAAAAACCGCGACATCACCCCGTTTCGGTGTTCCAGCGAAGATCCGCCCCTCTGGCAAAGGCACATATCGACCGAGGCTGAAGGGCAAAGAGTTGCGCGAATAGCCATAAGCAAATTTGTTGACCGCCACGCGGTCACCGACTTGCAGGTTCGGCACCATGCTTTCAGACGGGATGACGCGCAGCTCGTAGAACAATCCAGAAAAGATAAGAAAAGCAGGAACGAAGACGGAGAGAAGGCTGATCCATTCCTTGACCTCCTTCTTAATCTTGTCCTGCAACGTCAGATCAGCCTCAGGCGAGGTATCTTGTTTTGCAACCGTGTCCGTCATCTTCAACACACCGTTTGTCCAATGGCCAATCCATGTAGCGATACGGGCATGGATGCACTCTTACTCAACCTCGCACGCGCTTTCGCGACGAGGCGCTTCATAGCCACAAGCACGAGAATCGCCAAACCGACAAGACCCGGTTTCAGTGTTCGCGATAAGAACCCTGTGACTGCCTCAATATTGGCGGTGCGCAGAACAGGCCGAAAAGCAGTCGGCAACGGCAATCTCCAAACAAGACGCCAAATGCGGCGCGCTTCGTCTTAACCTGCCTATCGTGACAAGATCATGGCGATGCGCTGTACCAGGCCACGCCATCTGCATCGACACTTCGCTCGGCATCGCCTGTGCGGATCAGGTAATTCAAGTGCGCGATCGCTTCTCCGGTGGCCATAGAGATCACATCATCATCGATCTTTCGGCCGAATATGGCCGGGAAAACATCGACCACGCGTCGTTTTTCCTGACCGAGGCGCTGTTTGAGCCGTTTCAACGCCACGCCGTGCCCTTTGATGAGGTGATCGAGCCGGTCATGAGCGCCCTTAAAAGGCTCATTGTGGGCTGGCAGGACCAGGACGTCTTTGGGGAGCTCTGCTTTCAGTTTCTCACAGCTTTCGAGCCAGTCTTTGAGTGGATCCGCCTCGGGCTCTGTCGGGAATACTGAGACATTGGAAGAGATCTTCGGCAAAAGCTGATCACCGGAAATGACGACGTTTAAGTGTGGGCTGAACAGGCATGAATGCTCGGGCGAGTGTCCATTGCCGGTGATGACCTGCCACGTGGTTCCCGCCATCTCGAACGTGTCGCCATCTTCCAAGCGGCGGTAAGCATCAGGTAATTGCGAAACCCCGCGCCCAAAACCTCCAAATCGGCTTCGATATGTTTCGATTTGCTCGTCATTCCACCCGGCTTGGCGGTAGAACACCGTCCCAGCCTCGGGAGCCGTCCGCCCGGTATCGGCGACCAACATGCGGCAGGTAATGTATTCCAGACGGCTGATCCAAAGCTCAGACTCTGGGAATTTCCGGCTCAGCCAACCGGCATTGCCAATATGGTCAGGATGCATGTGCGTGACGATGACCCGCCAAACAGGGCGTCCGCCCAGCTGTTCTTCAAAGATTTTGCGCCACGCGGATTTGGTATCGTCGAGCGGCATGCCGGTATCGACAATCGTCCAGCCTTTGTCGCCATCGTCGATCAGCCAGAGATTGATCCATTGCAGCGAGAATGGCAGCGGCATCCGCACCCAATAGATGCCGGGCGCCACTTCCATAGTGCCCCCGACCTCAGGTGTTTGATCTCCAAAGGGATATTCGAGCTGCGCGCGCCCGGCTGTTTTGCCTTGAAATCCATCCATATGGTCAGTGTGCCATGAGCGCGCGCCGCCACCAATCCGTGACGGCGCGGAATGACCCTAAGGTGGGTTAGCGGGTTTTAATGCGTGTCACCTTGGTGCCTTCAATGCTGACACCGGCCATCAGGCCTTTTTGATCAAAAATGAAGGCATAAGCATCGTCTTGCAGGGTTGAGGACGAAAGATTCTCCGCCACGCCTTTGTTAACGACCACAACGGTCGGCCCAACACCGATTTCCCATCCATCAGAACGATCGAGGAATTCGATCGCGTTGTCATTCATTAGAAAGACCGCATACCCATAAGACTGAGCGCCTGCTTGCAGCCCCCATGAGCCGGTGAATGAGTTATAGTAGCCAGCAGTGGCTCCACCGCGACGCAATACCCCTTCACCATACGCGCCACCGACGCCGAGACCGGCTTTCACGATAGACGGGAAGATCAAAACGCCGCGCGCCTGGCTCGAAATTGAGGCCGCCGCAGGATTCTCTCGGATGAGTTTGTTGAGTGCTTGTGAGCTATCTGCCGACAGATCTGCCCGTGTGGCGGGCGATGTGGCTGTCGTTGAGCAGCCCGCGAGCGATACAGACCCAACCAATGCTGCTGCCGCCAATGCGGTTTTGAACAGTCCCATGAAAAGCTCCTGTTTATTGCTTTGAGCGGGCTTTTGGACGCAAAATGTGGCGATCGCAAGATTTTCGCCTCCTCCGATCAACATTCTACGACGTTCAC
Source organism: uncultured Hyphomonas sp. (assembly GCA_964400185.1). Lineage (GTDB taxonomy): Bacteria > Pseudomonadota > Alphaproteobacteria > Caulobacterales > Hyphomonadaceae > Henriciella. The sequence goes on along the minus strand of CAYNUI010000093.1, from coordinate 3,351 downwards.
CGCGAGCCCGCCCTGGCTCGTTTCTTTGTATTTGGACGACATATCGAGGCCGGTTTGGCGCATGGTTTCGATCACTTGATCCAAGCTCACCTTACCCTGCCCGGATTGATGCAAAGCCAGGCGCGCAGCATTTACCGCTTTCACCGTCCCGATCGCATTTCGTTCGATGCAAGGCACCTGAACCAGACCGCCGACCGGATCGCAGGTGAGCCCGAGATTGTGTTCCATGCCAATCTCTGCAGCGGCCAAACACTGGTCGGGTGTCGCACCCCACACCGCAGCGAGCCCGCCCGCGGCCATGCTGCAGGCGACCCCCACTTCCCCTTGGCACCCCATTTCGGCGCCCGAAATTGAAGCGCGCTGCTTGTAAAGAAGCCCTATTCCGCCCGCCACAAGTAAAAATCGCTGCGCTTTGGTTCGGATCGGCGTGCCATCATCCTCGCAGCAATAATGGCGAAGGACAGCTGGCAGGATGCCCGCGGCGCCATTGGTCGGCGCGGTGACCACACGCCCTCCAGCAGCGTTTTCTTCATTCACGGCCATTGCATAAACGTTGAGCCAATCGAACAGGGCCTCGCGTTCATTCACGCCTTTGCCGGTCTTCAGCTTGCGATAAAGATCCGGCGCGCGTCGCACCACGTCGAGACCGCCAGGCAGAATGCCGTCTGTCGCCAGGCCGCGTTCAATGCAGGCCAGCATTGTGTCTGCGATGTGATCCAGCCGGCTCAGGGTCTCTGATCGAGGGCGCCTTTGATCTTCATTTGTGAGCATCAGCTCCTCGATCGAAAGCTCTTGAGTTTGGCAGAGGTTTAAAAGCTCTGCTGCTGATCCAAAAGCGTTCGGCGAGCGACCCTTATCAGAGATGACATCATCTTTCACAGGTTTCGAGAGACGCCGCGCGGAAGCGACAAAACCGCCGCCAGTTGAATAGTAGACCCGCATGAAGCTCGGCTCAGCTGCGCCCGCATCTGAATATAGGCGCAAGGCCATCCCGTTCGGATGCAGGTCTGGAACGAGATCGCCGCGATAGAGAATGTCTTTCACCGCATGAAAATCCACCGTAGCGCCGCCAAACAGCGCCAGGCATTTCGTACGAACCGTCTCGTGAAAGGCAGCCTCAGCTTGATCGGGATCTGCGGTTTCAGGCGCAAATCCCAAGAGACCAAGTATCACCGCTTTATCGGTGCCATGGCCGACACCCGTGAGCGCCAATGATCCTTGCAGTTCGATCTCGACGCGGACCGCGTTGGCGAGATACCCCATCTTGCCCGCTTCGCGCAAAAAGCGTTTCGCGATCCGCATCGGGCCGACTGTGTGAGACGAGGACGGCCCTAGTCCGACCCGAAACAAATCCAAAACTGAAAGCATACACGCCGTCCGCAAAATTAGGCCGATTACCCCTACGGTCGTCTTGCCAAGCGAGCAAGCTCGCGCGAGGCTGAAAAGAAAATATCCGGAGGAAACTATGAGCCGATTTAGTCGTCGACATATTCTGCAATCTGGGGCCGCTATCGCGGCGCTCGCGCCAATCGCCGCGTGTTCGGGCGCGTCCGAACCAGATGCCCCTACTGAGACGCTAGAGGTCGAGATGCCCCCAGTCGAAACCGCAGAACCTAATTATGCCGCCGAAGCCATTCCAGACGGTTTGACCCAGCTTGAGATGCTTCAAAGTGGCGAGACAACCTCGCTCGCGCTCACCGAAGCGGCGATCGCGCGCTCGAAAGCCGTTCACCCGATGATCAACGCCGTGGCCTCAGACACATATGATGCTGCGCTTGAGGCAGCCGCCAATCCGCCCGAGGGCACGTTTGGCGGGGTGCCGACCTTCATCAAAGACCTGCTCGATTGGGAGGGCGCGCAGACGCTCTACGGCTCGCGCGCCTTTGAAGGCTATATCGCGCAGTCAGATGGTGACTTTGCCAAAGCCTGGCGCAAAGCGGGCGTGGTCTGCCTCGGTAAGTCGACCAGCCCGGAAATGGGCTTGATCTCCTCCACCGAACCATTGGTCACCGGGGCCACGCGCAACCCGTATGATTTGAGCCGAATTCCAGGCGGTTCGTCTGGTGGTGCCGCAGCCTTGGTCGCCGCGCGCGTTGTCCCATTTGCCCATGCGAGCGATGGCGGGGGTTCGATCCGAATTCCAGCGGCCTGTTGTGGCCTCTTTGGATTGAAACCGAGCCGCGGCGCCTTGCCCATCAGCCGCGATTCCGGCGTCGTGGACATTTCGGTCAATCACGCGGTGACGCTGACGGTACGCGATAGCGCGGCGCTGTTCGCCGCCGCTGAAGTCGACCTGGAAACCGACCTTCCAAGAACGGGCAATGTCACTGAGCCCATCTCCCGGCGACTCAAAATCGCTTATGCGCCAGAACCGCAAAATGGCGCGAGCTTGGACGCTGAAACGCGCGCAGGCATTGAGCGCACCGCGCAGCTTTGCCGGGACCTCGGTCATGAGGTTGTCGACTACACAATGCCGATTGATGGGATCGAGTTCATGGACCGCTTCTTGCTCTATTGGGCCGCAGGTGCGGGTGCGTTCGCGTTGCAAGCGAGCGCCTATGCCGGAAAGCCTATCGGTCCCGACATTCTGGAGCCATGGACCCTTGGGCTGGCCAATCAGTTCCAGGAACGCCAAGCGGAGATGCCGCAGACGATTGAGTATTTGCTCGGCTTTGAGGCGCAATATCATTCTTGGTTCGATGATTTTGATCTTATTCTTACGCCGACGGTTTCCAGCGTTCCGCCAAAGATTGGCACGCAAGCGCCTGATGGTGATTTCGAAACCGTGATGTCGAACGTGCTTAACTTTGCCGCCTTCACCGCGCCCATGAACGTATCCGGCGGGGCCTCAATGAGTGTCCCAATCCAGTGGAGTTCTGATGGGCTTCCGATCGGATCCATGTTCTCAGGCAAACGCGGCGATGATGGACTTCTGCTCGCCCTGGCTTATGAATTGGAGCAAGCTCAGCCCTGGATCGACCGGCGGCCGACCTTCAAACCCGCTTAGAGGAGCCTTCTCATGAGACCGTTTGTTCTTTCGCTCGGCGTGTTGATTGGGGCGGCGTTCTCGGGCGTGGCACAAGCTGAGGTGGTCACCGCGAGTGCAGATCATTTCACATTGAAGCTTGAAGCGGAAACAGAGCTTGAACCGGCTGAAGTTTGGGACCGGCTCATTGAACCATCTGAATGGTGGCTATCCGACCACACCTATTCTGGGGATTCCAGCAATCTGGTGCTCGACCCCCAAGCGGGTGGCTTATGGGCTGAGACCTGGGATGAAGGCTCGGTGTGGCACGGGACCGTGCTGCAAGCACACACCGATAAATCGCTCGTTCTGTCGGCGCCATTTGG
>CAYNUI010000092.1:0-9443 GCA_964400185.1 uncultured Hyphomonas sp. | reverse complement strand
GAACATATGGGACGAGTTGATCTTCACCCCCTGCGGGCTGCGGGTGCGCTGCCGCTTGCACAGAATGTGCTGGCGGTGGGTGGGCGTGTGGCGCTTCGTAAAGGCCGGATCCATGAAGTCATGGGGCCGGGCGCGGATCTGTTTGCCGCGATCGCAGCGGCTGAGCAGGACCGAAACATCCTCTGGATCGGCTTGCATCGGGACCTGACCAGCCTCTGTCCCACAGGCCTGCAGGCCTATCTGAAGCCTGAGGATTTGATCCTAGTCGAAGCGGTCTCGCGCGGGGAGTTGCTATGGGCGGCAGACCAAGCGCTGCGGGCCGAAGGTGGGTTTTGCGTCATCCTCGAAATGCCGGATCTTTTGTCTCTGAAAGAGAGCCGCCGCTTGCAGCTCGCAGCCGAGCAGGGGGGCGGCCTTGGTCTCATCTTGCTGCGCGGTGGGGTCAGTACCTCCGCAGCGCAAACCCGCTGGGACTGCACGCCCGTGCATGCCGACCAGCCCGCTTGGGACTGGACCTGCGTCAAAGGCAAGAATGGCGAGGCCGGGACCTGGCACGTCACTCATGCGCGCCCAGATGAGGGAGGGCAGAATGCCAAGGATACTCTCCATATGGCTCCCGCAGCTCCCCCTTGATCGTCTGACCCGGCATGGCGACACGCGCCTCGCCGGACCGTTTGCCGTGATTGCTGAAGAGAAGAATGCTTGGCGGGTCACCCATGCCAATGATGCGGCTCTGAAAGCCGGCGTGGTGGCGGGCCAAGCCCTTGCGGATGCGCGGGCCATCTGTCCGGATCTCTTGACCGAGCCGAGTGACCCCGTGCGCGAGGATTTGCTCTTGCGGGCGCTTTGGCGCTGGGCGGATGCCTTGTCGCCGCGGGTCTCTCTGGATGCGCCGGATGGCTTACTGCTCGATATTAGTGGCTGCGCGCATCTGTTTGGCGGTGAGGCGGAGATGGGTCGCGAGGCGCTGACGCGGCTCAGCGATCTGCAAATCCAAGCGCAGATCGGCATTGCCGATACCAAAGGTGGGGCGCAGGCGCTCGCCCGGTTTGGGCCGCAAGAGGTCTCGCTTGCGCCGCCAGGGGAGCTGCGAGCCGCGCTTACCGACCTGCCCATCGCCGCGCTGGGGCTCACCCATAAGATGGTCAGTGAACTGGCGCGGGCCGGGCTCACCACGATTGGCCATCTGTACAAGCAAAAGCCAGGCGAGCTGGCGCGCCGGTTTGGGTTGCATCTCACTCAAGCGCTCCAAACCGCGAGCGGGCTCACCCCAGATCCGGTCACGCCCAAGGCCGCCGACCCGACATATGCAGCGCGGATGACTTTGCCCGAACCGATTGGCTTCTTAGACGATCTGGAAAATGTGCTGCAGCGTTTGGCGACGCAAATCTGTGGGCGGCTGGAGGCAGATCAGCGCGGCGCCAGGCGCTTTCATCTGACCGTGCGCTGTGTCGATACAGGCGACCATGCGCTCAGCATTGGCTTTGCCCGGCCGTGTTCCGATCCGGAGGCGATCTTGCGGCAATTCTCGCATCCGCTCTCAAAGCTGGAGATTGAATATGGCGCGGACTGGTTCCGCCTGGTGGCTGAGCATATTGAACCGATCCGCCTCAAACAGGGCAGCTTTGGTGAGGATGCCAAACGCGCCGACCAGCGCCTGATCTTGATCGAGACGCTCGGCAATCGGCTCGGCTTTGATCATGTTCGGGTCTTTCGCCCGCGCGATCATCATGTACCGGAGCTGGAGTTCGGGCAGGTCGAGGCCGCAGGCGCTGAGCCGCACTGGCGACCGGCGCCGCGTCCGCGTCCGATCCGTCTGTTCACGCCGCCGGAATTTGTCCAAGTCGAGACGCCCGGCCGTCCGCCGCTCAATTTCAAATGGCGACGTATGTCCTTCGCCACCGACCGCGCGCATGGGCCGGAACGGATCACGCCACGCTGGTATCGCGAGGAAGATCCTCGCACGCGCGATTATTGGACGGTGCAGACCGATCAAGGGCGCCGACTTTGGTTGCTCAATTATCCTGGCGAAGAGACCGAGGATTGGTATGTCGCAGGAGAGTTCCCGTGACCTATGTCGAGCTCTTCGCGATCAGCAATTTCACGTTTCTCACGGGCGCTTCGCATGCCGAAGAACTGGTCACGCGCGCCCGCAAGCTAAGCCTGGGCGGGCTTGCGATTGCCGACACGAACACGTTTGCGGGCATCGTTCGCGGCCACAGCGCGGCCAAGGAATTGGGGCTGCGCTATCTCGTGGCGACCCGGCTCAAGCTGATGGATGGAACAGAGATCCTCGCCTATCCGCGCGACCGCAAAGCCTTTGGTCAGCTCTCGCGTTTGCTCACGCTCGGCAAACGGCGAACAGTGAAAGGCGCGTGTGATCTAAGCCTCGAAGATGTGCTCGACTATGCAGACAATTGCATCCTGATTGGGCTCACCGGCCCAGACTTTGAGGTGACGCTCAAGACCCTGAAAGCCGCCTTTGATGATCATGTCTTTGTCGGTCTGTTGCCGGGCTATGATGGCCAGGACCCGGCGCGTTTTGCCAAGGCGCATGAACTGGCGGATGCGGTTGGATTAGAGACCGTCGCGCTCGGCAATGTCATTATGCACACCGCCGCGCGGCTGCGGCTCGCGGATGTCCTGTCCTGCATTCGCGAGAAGACGACCATTGATGAGCTGGGCCGCCGGGCGCTGCCCAATGCTGAGCGGCGGATCAAGTCCGAGTTCGAAATGCGCCGTCTGTTTCAGGCTTATCCCGATGCTGTGGCGAATACGGTGCGCATTGCTGAGGCCTGTCCATTCTCGCTGGATGAGCTGCGCTATGAATATCCAGATGAGATAAGCGACGGCCTCGAACCAAACGACCGCTTACGCAAACTGACCGAAGAAGGCTTGGTACGTCGCTATCCAGATGCGGTGCCACTCAAAGTTCGAAGCATGGTCGAGAAAGAGCTGCGGCTGATCTCAGAGCTCGATTATGCGCGCTACTTCCTGACCGTGCATGATGTGGTGACCTTTGCCCGCTCAAAAGGGATCTTATGTCAGGGCCGAGGCTCGGCGGCGAACTCGGTCGTCTGTTACGCGCTCGGCATTACTGAGGCTTCGCCCGACATGATCACGATGGTGTTTGAGCGCTTCATCTCTGAGGCGCGCAATGAGCCACCGGACATTGATGTCGATTTCGAGCATGAACGCCGCGAAGAGGTGATCCAGCACATCTATGAGAAGTATGGTCGCCACCGGGCGGGGCTCTGTTCAACTGTGATCCATTATCGTTCGCGCAGCGCGATCCGGCAGGTCGGCCAAGCTATGGGCCTCTCGGTGGATGTCGTCTCAGCGCTGTCTAGTCAGGTCTGGGGCGTGTCCTCCTCAGACCTTGGCGATGAGCGAGCAAAGTCAGCTGGGCTTGATCTTGAAGACCAACGCCTGCGGCAGACATTGGATCTCGCCAAACAGATTATCGGCTTCCCGCGCCATCTCTCGCAGCATGTTGGCGGCTTTGTCATCACCAAGGGGCGGCTCGATGAGCTGTGCCCGATTGAGAATGCGGCTATGGCGGATCGCACGGTTCTCGAATGGGATAAGGACGATATTGAAGCGCTCGGCATGCTCAAGATCGACGTTCTCGCGCTCGGCATGCTGACCTGCATTCGCAAATGCTTTGATCTGCTCGAAATGTGGAAAGGTGAGGCTTACACGCTGGCGACGCTGCCGCAGGAAGATCCGGTCGTCTATGACATGCTGTGCGAGGCCGACACCGTCGGTGTCTTCCAAGTCGAGTCGCGCGCGCAGATGAATTTCCTGCCGCGTATGCGCCCGCGTACCTATCAGGATCTCATCGCTGAAGTGGCGATCATTCGGCCAGGGCCGATCCAGGGCAATATGGTGCATCCTTATTTGCGTCGCCGCCGCGGCGAGGAAGAGATCATCTATCCGTCCGAGGATCTGCGCGCCGTGCTAGAGCGGACCTATGGCGTCCCACTTTTCCAAGAGCAGGCCATGCAAATCGCGATTGTCGCGGCCGGCTTCAGCCCAACCGAAGCGGATGCGTTGCGCCGGGCTTTGAACGGATTCCGTCGCCAAGGCGCGGTCGAGGATTTCAAAGAGCGCTTCATCGCCGGCTGTCTGGAGCGCGGCTACGAACTCGAATTCGCCGAGAATTGTTTCAAACAGTTGGAGGGCTTTTCGAGCTATGGCTTCCCGGAAAGTCACGCGGCGAGTTTCGCGCTCTTGGTCTATGCCTCTTCCTGGATCAAGTGCCATCATCCGGAAGTGTTTTGCTGCGGGATCCTGAATGCCCAGCCCATGGGCTTTTATGCGCCCGCTCAGCTCGTCCGCGACGCGAAAGACCATGGCGTTGTGGTGCTGCCGGTCTGCGCCGAGAACAGTTTCTGGGACAATGTGCTGGAGCCGCTACCAAATGGTGGGCTCGCTGTGCGGCTCGGCTTTCGGCAGATTAAAGGCTTCTCCGAAGAAGATGGGCACTGGATCGCGGCGGCGCGCGGAGCCGGCTATGGCGGCATCGAGACGATCTGGCGCCGGGCTGGGATTGGCCGCGGCGCGCTGACCCGCCTGGCAGGGGCCGATGCGTTTGCGAGCTATGGCCTGGAGCGCCGCGATGCGCTGTGGGCCGTCAAAGGACTCGGCGCGGACCGGCCTTTGCCACTCTTTGAACAGTCCGGGGAAGGGTTGCCGGAGGTCGAGGCGAATCTGCCCCGTCTCAGCCTGAATGAGAGCGTGTTTGAAGACTATGTCGCCACCCGCCTCACACTGCGTGATCATCCGGTCAATTTGCTGCGGGACCATTTACCGAACTTCCAACCTGCCGAAAACCATCGCACCACTGCGGATGGGGTTTGGCTCGCCGTTTCAGGTCTGGTCATCACCCGCCAGCGACCCGGCACGGCCAGCGGCGTGATCTTCCTGACCTTGGAAGATGACACCTCGGTCTCGAATGTCGTCGTCTGGCCGAAAGTGTTTGAGAAGTTCCGCAAAGAGGTAATGGCGGGTCGGCTTTTGCATGTGCGCGGCAAGTTGCAGCGGGAAGGCACGGTCACGCATGTGATCGCGACTCACATTGTCGACTATTCCTATTTGTTGGATGGACTTGGCTATCCTGAGTTCGCCGGCGACAGCATTGATCCTTCGCGCGATAATGCAGATGAAGCGAAACGTCCTGTCCCGGATATGCGTTCTGGTCCTAAGAGCGAGAAACGCCGCAAAGTGGCCGAAGCGATCACCGCAGAGCTTCAAGAAGCCCATCGTGCCCGCATTGCCTCAGGCGCGCGTCACCCCCGCGAACAGGCCAAGAAGCTCTTTTATAGCCGAGATTTTCACTAGCCGTGCTCAAACTCTAAGCAAAAACAGTCGAATAGCAGTGCTGGCCTCTCGAATCGGCTAGGCATGTGAGGATATAACAAAGATGTTATTTGAAGATCAGCGAAGCCTAGCTGACAAGGGATTGGGGATAGAAAAAAGACGCCCCGCAGTGGAGGAAAGCGCAGGCCAAAAGGCTGAAGCGTAAATGGGAATGAGAGATCGGACGTTCTATCTCGAGCGCGTTGGAGAGCGCGCATTCGAGTTTGAGATCATGATCTATGGCGATGAACTGACCGACCGTCAGCCGCTATTGATCACGAACTCAATCGAATTCGCTATGCCCCCTTCGCAAGCGTTCTGTGAGCAGATGTGGAATGCTGGCCTGCAGGTCATCTTCGTGCGTCGTCCCGGACATGGACGTTCTTCCCCACTACCGAAACCCTTGCTGACCAAACTGAATGTCGAGTCAGGCGCAACGGTTATGGCGGAAGCGGTCATGCTGCGCACTTTGATTCTCAAGCTCGGGCTCGAAAACATCGTTCTCATGGCGGTGGGAAGCTCAAACCCGACCTGCTACCGCTTGGTCCATATGGTGAGCGAATTCTCCAAGGTGATCTTCGTGAACCCATGTTTCAACCAAGACGTCCTGCCGGTTTTTCGGCCCTATTGGTTTCAAAAGATGCTGAAGCAAATTATTACCAGTCTAGGCGGTGTACGCGTGGCGGAGGCAGGTATGAAAATGCTTCTGCGGAACGATCCAGTGTCGTTCTATCAAACAATCCTGAAGACGAGCCCCGGTGATTTGGCTTATGTCGAGGCCAATGCTGAGGACTATCATACAGCTGGAGAGCTACAGCTACAGAACACAGGCGGCATGCTATTCTATGATGCCGTGATGTGCCTGACCGAAGACGCCCTCCTTAAGGATGAGTACTTCTCCGGCGTCAACGCATCCGTATTGATTGGGCTTGATTCCTCAGAAACGTGGAAGCGCAACATGCTCAGAGAAACAGAGCGTTTGAACCTTCCGCTTCATTATGCGAGCCGGGCCGATATCTTCTCAGCTTATGCGTCTCCGGAAGCCGTGATCGCGCTCATTCGGGACGAAGATTCCCCTTACTTAATGCCCCTTACCGAACTCGCGATCACCGCATAAACGACTGTCCCTGAGACTGTGTATTGCGCTTCCACTCATTTTAGGAGACGAGAGCAAGACGCGCTTGGAGGAGGCCAAGGGCGTTATGGGGAGGCGTCATGCTGCCATTACCACTCTCACAGATTCTGCAGCCAAGTCTCCTTGAACTTGGTCGGTTGCCGGCTCGCGCGACGCTAGAAGCGTTTGCAAATCGTTCAGCGCTTGAGAATAAGACGTCACAATGGCGGCTGAGCCTAGATGGAGCATGGCGGTTTCAATTGGTCGACGGGCTTGAAAGCGCGCCACAGGGTTGGACTGTATCAGACACTGCGGATGCACCTTGGCGGGACATCGCAGTGCCTGGGGTTTGGACGCGTCAAGGCACAGGCGACCTCCCGCACTATGCCAATTGGCGTATGCCGTTTGACTGTCCGAAGCCTCCAGAGGTGCCGCGCGAAAACCCGACCGGCCTGTATCGCATCGACGTTGATCTCCCCTTGGATTGGTCAGACCGGCGCACGATCATTCATATTGGCGGCTTTGAAAGCTTGGCGCTGGTTTGGTGCAATGGCCAGTTTGTCGGTCTCGGCAAAGATTCGCGCCTGCCAAGCGAGTTTGATCTGACCGAAGCCATTCAATCGGGAACAAATCAGATCGCGATCATGGTGGCACGATGGTGCGATGCGACTTGGATCGAAGATCAAGATCATTGGAACCATGCAGGCCTGCACAGGTCCGTTTTTTTGGAAAGCCGCGCCGAGACTCATATTCGCGATCTCACTGTCGATACAGATTTTGACCCTGAAACAGGGGACGGGCAGGTCCAAGTGCAGGTTGAAGTCGCCGGTCCGTCCGCGGCCCATCGCGCACGCATTATCATTGAAGACGCCAATGGAAACGAATGCCATTCCAGTGCCGCGCAACCGATCGAACAGTTTGATACAACGCGATCCATTCGTGCGCAGTGGGCGCAGTCATTTAGTTTTTTCAACACGGCCGCGCGGTTCGATCTGACACTGACTGACATCGCGCCTTGGTCGTCAGAGGTGCCAACACGCTATCGGCTGATCACCGAACTGTTGGACGATGATGAGCGGGTGTGTGAAGCCCACGAAACCTGGATCGGCTTCACGCGGATCGAGACATCGAACCGGCGTCTTCGAATAAATGGGAAGCTCGTCGTTCTAACCGGCGTCAACCGACACGATCATCATCCAGAGAATGGAAAAACCAGCAGCAAGGCGGAGATTCGAGCTGAGCTGTTGACGATGAAACAGCACAATATCAACGCGATCCGTACCGCCCACTATCCGAACGACCCGGTGCTTCTCGATCTCGCCGACGAGCTGGGGTTCTATGTGATTGATGAAGCGAATGTGGAATGCCATGCGCGGTGGTCGGAGGTCGCGCACCACCCCGGATATGTGGCAGCGATCGTCGAGCGCACGACTCGCATGATTGCGCGGGACCGAAATCACCCGAGCATTATTGCCTGGTCACTTGGCAATGAAGCGGGTCATGGACCAGCGCATGACGCAGCCGCGGCAGCGGCGCGCCATCTCGATCCAAGCCGGTTCGTTCATTATGAGGGCGCGGTGTCTCAGCGCTTGAGCTACCCGTTTGGGAGTTCGCCTGAAACCACTCAAACAGCGCCGTCACCCGAAGAGCGGACCGCCACAGATGTTGTTTGTCCGATGTACCCGCCTATTGATCATGTCGTCGAATGGGCGCGGTGGGCGGAAGCCACTGAGGCAGATGACCGCCCGATGATCCTTTGCGAGTTTTCTCACGCGATGGGCAACTCCAACGGATCGCTCAGTACCTATGTCGACGCCTTTTTCAACCAGCCTGCGCTGGCCGGTGGCTTCATCTGGGATTGGCGCGATCAGGGGCTTGCTGAAACAGACGAAGAGGGGCGATTCTATTGGGCCTATGGCGGGCACTATGGCGATGAGCCGAACGACGCCAACTTCAACATCAATGGCGTGGTCGGGCCCGACGGCGAGCCGCATCCCGCGCTACGAGAATATATGTGGGCGGCACGTCCTGTGACAGCGGTTTTGGCGGAAGATGGAAACGTCATTCTGGAGAACCGGCGACACGTCTTGGATACGTCCGATCTGGAGTTTCACTGGCAGCTTTTGCGCGACGGTGTTTCGGTCGAAGAGGGGACCTCTTGGCCTGTCGTGGCGCCGGGCGAGACGCTCAAACTCGAGCCGTTTCTGTCTGCGGCACCAGACAAGAGCGCGCACTGGCATCTTACGCTCAGCTGGACCCTGAAAGAGGCCACGGATTGGGCACCGGCTGGTCATGTGGTCGCTTGGGATCAGCTCACTCTGTCCGCCCCCGCCGCTACAGAGATCAATCGGCCAAACGTGACGGGCGCAACGTCGGACCCTCATCAGGCCTCCAGCCTGGAGGATGGCGGCATTACTGTCGCGTTCGATGAGGACGGGGGCATCGAAACGATCTCAGCCGGCGGTCATCCAATCATCGCCTCACCGATCACACCAAGTCTATGGCGTGCGCCGACGGACAATGATGGTGGCAAGCCAGGTTCGCGCCCGCTCTTCCAAAACCGGACGGCGGAATGGGTCGGCTATGGTCTCAATGATTTGCAACCGGGCGCTGTGACCGCAGAGGAGGTCAATACGCCATCGGGCGTCGTGACGCGGATCGAGCGGATGTGGCATGGCAAAGAAAATGAGACGCTGACCCACACGACACTCGTGAGCCTCGCGAACGGCCAGGTGGCTTTTGATGAAACTCTTGTCGTGCCCGAAGCTTGGAAGGACGTGCCGCGCGTCGGTCTCCGCTTTGAAGTCGACCCATCCTATCAGCGCCTCGTTTGGAGGGGGTTAGGTCCGGACGAGTCCTATCCCGACCGCAAAGGCGCCCAGACGCACGGGATCTGGAACTCAACGGTCGAAGAGCAGTACCATCCTTATGTGCGCCCGCAGGAATATGGCGCGCACGAAGAGACCCA
>CAYNUI010000091.1:6905-9464 GCA_964400185.1 uncultured Hyphomonas sp. | reverse complement strand
CAGCGCCCGCCGCAAGGTGACTGGCGCACCTGGTTGTTTATGGGCGGGCGCGGCGCTGGCAAGACCAGAGCTGGAGCCGAATGGACCCGCTTCTCGGCGCTCTTTGGAGGCGCGGAGAGAGTCGCTCTTGTCGGCCCGACTTTAGGCGACGTACGTGAAGTGATGATCGAAGGGCCGTCCGGCCTTCGAGCGATCGAACCCGATGAAGACAAACGCCCGGTCTACCATGTCTCGCGCCGTCAGCTTGAATGGGACAATGGTGCCAAAGGGTTCGCTTTTTCAGCTGAAGACCCAGACAGCCTGCGCGGCCCACAGTTTCATGCCGCTTGGTGCGATGAAATTGGCGTTTGGGCGAAAGGCGAGACGGTCTGGAACAATCTGCAATTGGGGCTCCGGCTTGGCGATGCGCCGCGCTGTGTGGCGACAACGACGCCGCGTCCTGTGCCGTTGGTGCAGAAGCTTGCCAAAGCAGGTGCTGTGATCACGCATGACCATCTCGACTATGAAGCAGCGCTCGGGAGTCTCGAAAATGAAGACTATCTACGCAGCCAGCTGATCGGCGGCGAGGCCTATGATTGGTATTATGCCAGCGGCGAAGCGCGAGAGGCGCAAGTTCGGTCGCCGATTGAAGACACCGCCCATGGCGAAGACTGGATGTTCCGGCAGAAGGATGTTCGTGGTTGGTGGGCGAATGCACATTATGAGCGTCCCGGTGGACGTCAGGCATCGGAGCCCACAGCGTGGGTGCCGGCAAGCAAACCCATTCGAATGATCGAGATTGGCTTTCCCGCCGTCGACAAAGGTACGAACTCCCCAAATCTGTTCTATGATCCGAAAAGCAGCGAAAGCGCCGTACCGCCTTTCTCAAATGGCGCGCGAGATGACCTCCTACAACGACGAGCCCTAAGCGTCGCGACCCGATTTTGGGCGAGCCAGCCGATGGTCGAACAAGTGCTCGTCTGGGCTTGGGATGGCCGGCCTTGGCCAGACTTTCCTGCCCGCGGCGAGGTCTGGAGTGATGGCGACAATTGGCAATTTGGACATTGGTTGAACGGGCGCACGGGCCTGATCGACCTGTCTGAAACAGTTGAGGACATGGCGCTAAAGGGCGGCACCCAAATCGATGCGCGTCTGCTCAGCGGGATCATCGATGGGTTCGCGATTGAAGGCGCGACATCGCTCGCATCCGCTTTGTCGCCGCTCGCCACAGCCTATGAGTGCGACATTTCGGAAACCGTCAATGGCCTAACGGCGCAGCATGAAGGTGTGGTTTCGTCAGCTGCCTTATCTGAGGCCGATACGCTCGAAGATTCCGTTCAGCGCACGCGCATCTTATTGGACAAACAGCCAAGCGCGGTCTCGCTCAATTACATCTCAGGCGATGGCAGATATCAGCAAGCCGTCGTCGAAGCGCGGGCTTCGGGCGCAAATACTGGTGTAACGCTGAGCTATCGCATGCCGCTCGTCATGTCAGAGACGCGAGCAAAAGCCTTGGCCGATCGGATGCTCGATCAAGACTTGAAGCTCGAAACCCTCAGTCTCGCCCTCCCGCCGGGCCAAGCATCCGGATTAGAAGTCGCGGACCGGGTTGAATATCAGAGTGATAATTGGATTGTTGCGCGGATTGAGGAGCAAGGCCTGGAACGGCAAATCAAACTTCGCCAACCCAAATTGTCTTTTGAGCGGGTCCAGGCTTTGGATTTTCCGAACGCAGACTTGCCATCCATCGTCTCGGCTGAGCCGTTTGGAAAGTTCATTGATATACCCGCGTTCGACCATCTAGAGAGTGCACCGCCTTACATTGCGGTTACGGCGGACCCTTGGCGCGGAGCGCTGCCGATCAAGGTCGGGCCAGACGCGCTTGAAATGACCGAGCGCGGCATCGTTTCGGCCCCCGCAGGCATTGGGCGACTTGAGGCCTCTTTAGCCCCAGCGCCGTCAGACACCTGGGACGAAACCAATGTCATCGAACTTTACATGCCCGGCGAAGTCCTAAGCTCATGGAGCGACGCCGCCATTTTGGCCGGTCAGAATCGGTTGCTGATCGAACATCAGTCCGGTTGGGAACTTCTTGCTTGGCGAGATGCAGAGCTTGTCGGGACGGATCTCTGGCAATTGCGCGGATTACAACGCGGTCTTCTCGGCACGGATATTCAAGACGTGTCTGAAGGCGCGTGCGCGATCCTTGCTGATTCGCGTCTTGTCCCGGTCCGCATGATCCCATCCGATATCGGACAAGCGCAGTATTGGCGGGTGGGCGAGGGGGACCTTCAACCCTTCACCTACCGAGATGCTGCAGGCCGGTTTACGTGAGGCTCATCTGACAAGAGTGGAGCGATGGGGTTCCATTCCTTGATCGCCTGCTTAAGTGTGCATCCGAGTTTTCGGAACACACGCGTCGATGAGTAGAGACCTATACCAAATCCTAGGCGTTCCTCGCACCGCGTCCGAGGATGACATCCGGCGCGCTTACAAACGCAAAGCCAAAGACTCGCATCCAGACCTCCATCCCGGCGACGCAGCAAAAGCCGAAGCGTTTAAAGCCGCGTCCGCCGCTTA